>JAVALV010000125.1:0-21900 GCA_032159055.1 Thermoproteota archaeon
ACTATGCTAGTCGTCACTTCTCCTCCTATGCGGCCATGAGCTCCAATGTAGCTACCTGCTATCCTAGAGCCAACGACTATTACTGTGTGAGGTCCTATATGAAGGGGTCCTTTGAGGTATGCATATGGCTCTATTACGGTCCCTTCCCCAATAACCACAGGACCTTCCCTTGTATCTACTGTTACTGGACCTAGTACTTCTACATCTTCAGCTATATTTGCGGGGAATTTGCCTATTACTTTCATATTCTCGGTGTTAGGCTTAGATACCTTTTCTGATCTAATGAACTTCAATAGATCACTGGATAGGTAAGATATTGTGGAGCTTGGTGATATATCCCAAAGATTTTTTGCTAATAATGCCTTACATGGTTTGACCTTTAGATTGCCTATTCTACCCCTAAATAGATCATCTAAGAGAGAATAATCGAGGACCTTCACTTTAGCTACAGCGATACTCCTTCCTTCAACTAAAGCTTCATTAAAACCGAGCTTTCCAGTAGATTTCATTACCTCGGTTGATATGAGCCTAGAATTTACCAATAATGCCGGATCACCATAATCCGGTTTTCTTTCACTGGGTACTCTTCCCTCGAAGTGAGTTCTCACAATCCACCTTGTTTTGGTATCTAATTCTCTATCAAATCTGAGATATTGCTTGCTTCCTCCAATTATAACCTCCTGCATTGGTATTAGATCAGTTATCGGACTGAGGCTTTGAATCTCTGAATCTTCGAAAAGGACTATCTGCTCCATAGGCATCATAGTACCTGAGGGGTTTTATAAGTCAAATTATTTCTTCCTTTTGAAGGGTGAAAAAGTTGTCCTTGACGTATGAGAAATATGAGTTCAGAAAGCTCTTAAAAGAGTTAAAAGGGAAGAAAGGAAGAGGTACCGAACTTATATCCCTGTATATACCTCCTGGTAGGAATGTTTATGACGTAATAAAGTACCTAAGGGATGAATATGATCAAGCCAGCAATATTAAGGATAAGTTAACAAGAAAAAATGTTCAGAGTTCTATAGAAAGCATAATACAGAGATTAAAGCTTTATCGAAGGGTACCAGAGAATGGGCTAGTGATTTTCTGCGGAGCGATTCCTCAAGGAAAGGACAGAGGTACGGAGAAAATAGAGATCTATGTGATAGAACCTCCTGAACCTGTTAGATCTTTTCAATATATATGCGACCACGAGTTTTACTTAGAACCGTTAGAGGAGATGATAAGGGAGAAGAAGGCATATGGGCTCATAGTTATGGATAGAGGCGGAGGTGTAATAGCTGTACTCAGAGGACCTAATTATAGAGTAGTAAGGAGAGTATCATCTGACATACCTCCGAAACATAGCGCTGGTGGTCAATCTCAGAGAAGATTTGAAAGGATAAGAGAAGAAAGGGTTCACGATTTCTTCAAAAGATTGGGAATAAGAGCTAATGAAGTCTTACTGCCCATAGAGAATGAGCTGGATGGAATACTAATTGGAGGACCCGGGGATGCGAGAGAAAAATTTGAGGAAGGTAATTTCTTAGATTACAGGCTTCAGAGAAAGATTATTGCCAATATACCTCTATCTTATACGGAGGAGCAGGGAATTCGGGAGCTCATAATGAAAGCAGAAGACCTCCTTAAGGAATCATCTCTTTATAAGGAGAAGACTTTGGTAGAGGAGATATTCAGGCTTTTGGTTAAGGAGCCTGGCAGGGTTGCTTATGGGATAAAAGAAGTCGAAAACGCCTTATTAGCTGGATCAGCTGATAAGGTTCTAGTTTTGGAAGATATACCGATTAAGAAGGTGAAAATAAAGTGCATTCAATGCGATTACGAGGAACAGAAAATAGTGAGGAAAGATAAGGAGCTATCTCTGGATGGATGGAAATGCCCCAGATGCGGAGGAACTCTATATGAGTTAGAGGAATTAGATATAATAGAGTACCTTGGAGAGCTTAGCAACCAGATAGGCGCTAAATTATTTGTCATATCCTCTAATACGGAGTGGGGAACTCAACTTAAAGCTTTAGGTGGGGTTGCCGCAGTTCTAAGATATGAAATGAGAGAGTAATCACATAGGAAACTTTTATTTAGGGAGACAGGATCCTCAAGATACGGGCCGGTAGCGCAGGCTGGTAGCGCGCCGCCTTCGCAAGGCGGAGGTCGGGGGTTCAAGTCCCCCTCGGTCCATGGGGCCCGTGGCTCAGACTGGTCAGAGCGCCCGGCTGATAACCGGGAGGCCGGGGGTTCAAGTCCCCCCGGGCCCATTAGGTGATTGAATTGACTGAAAGATATTTGCTACTTGATACTTCTCTTTTAATGGCCTTAGCCGACCTGAGATCCATTAGTTTAGAGAAGGTCATTGAACTTTATCCCAAAGCAACTCTCGCAACAACTGAATCTGTTATAAGAGAATTAAGTGAGTTTTTAAAAGGAAAGAGAAAAATACAAGCCAGCATTTCCATGGAAATACTACGTAAGTATAATATCAAGGTTTTCAAAGGTTACTCTGGTAAAGCCGACGATGACCTCCTAGCTCTCGCTAAGGATCTGAAGTGTGTAGTCGCTACTTTCGATCTTGAGTTAAAAGAAAGGCTTCTTAGGGAGGGTATTCCCGTGATATACCTTAGAGCTGGCAAGAAATTGGTACTTGATGATCCGATAAGATTAAGTAAGGAGAGGTGAACCTTGATTTTGACCAGATGCTAAGGAGCATGGTGGGGTAGGATAAAGTGATTTATATAACAGAGATGAGCGACGTCGGTTTCATTCGACCTATGGATCTGGATAAGGATATTAGATCCATACTCAGAGGTCAGTTCAGTTCGAAGTATGTGGGTCGCTATTTGAAGGAAATAGGGCTTATATTAGACGTACTTGAGGTTACAGATTTAGGATATGGAAAATCGATAATTGGCAGCCCTAATATATACGTTAGGGCAAAATTCAAAGTTCTTACGTACTTACCTTTGAAGGACGAAATTGTAGAGGGAGAAGTCGAGAACATTGTTGATTATGGTATGTTTGTTTCCATAGGCCCTATAAGCGGTTTCGTCCACATATCGCAGCTAGGTGATGATGTCTTCGTCCACAGAGCAGGTGTGCTTCAAAGTAAGAAAGCCAGAATAACTTTCAGAAGAGGGGATAGAGTGAGAGCTAGGATTACAACTATCAGTAAGCCGAGTCCCATGGCTTTACTTAAGGGGGAGCCTATAGTGAAGGTATCACTTACCATGAGGCAGCCTAAGCTTGGAAAACTCGAGGTAAAGGAAAAGGAGGAAAGGGGAGGGTCATCTTATGACTAAATGGAGAGCATGCCGAAATTGCAAGGCCTTAACAATGGATAATAAATGCCCAATATGTGGTTCTGACGATTTAACCTATAACTGGGAAGGCATTGTAGCAATAATAGACCCTCTTAGATCTCAATTAGCTAAGATGCTCGGGCATGACAAAGTTGGTGTATACGCACTGAGAGTATGGTAGGGTAGTAGACTAGTTGGTTGAGGGAATCGTTATATACTTGAACTGACCACGCAAACAAGAGGCGAAAATGGAGTTGGAGATTACCAAACGTAAGGATAATCCGCTCCTTCAAAGGGAAGAAATTGTAGCTATGGTGAGATTTAAGGGTGGAACTCCTAAGAGAGAAGAGATAAGAGAAGCCATAGCTAAGGAATTAGGTAAACCATCGGGGAACCTTTTCATAAGGAAGATAGCTACAGAGTATGGGAAGGAAGAAGCTAAGGTTTATGCTATGGCTTATAGCAGTAGGGCATTTGCCTTACTAATAGAACCAGATTACATAATCAAGAGAAATGAAGAAAAGAAGGAAAAGGAGGTGTCTTCATGAAGCATAAGCCTGTTCAAGTATGGAAGTACTATTCTATAGAAGGAGATAAGCTCGTGAGAAAGAAGAGGATATGTCCAAGGTGCGGCTCCTTTATGGCTGAACATGAGGACAGATATACCTGTGGGAATTGCGGATATACTGAGTTTAAGGCTAAGAGGTAATCCCTTTTAATCGGATTTTTACCTCTTAATTGTTATTATACTATAACTCGGTTAAGTATTGTTTATATCTGCTTATTGATACCTTACACGGGCCCGTAGCTCAGCATGGATAGAGCGCCGGCCTCCGGAGCCGGAGGTCGGGGGTTCGAGTCCCCCCGGGCCCGCTAGGTAGTTTCTTAGATAGTATGGACCTAATCAGATGTTGCTACAGTAGAAGAAGTACTTAAGTTTACTTTTAAGGGCGGAAATTCATTTAAATAGCAAACAAGAGATTAGATTATGGGAAAGGTGTGACTTATGGAAAGTAAAGCGAATACATGCGCGGTTGAAGGGTGTGATGAACCTGCAGTTAAAGAAGTAGATAGATCTTTCTTACCTTTCATACAGGAATTGAAGCTGAAACTCAAGGGTGATGTGGGAAAGAGAATACCCCTGTGCAAGAAGCACTACAAGATGGTCAAGCAAGTTAGAGATGCTCAGCTTTCTCGTTTCTAACCTCGACTACGAGAAGCTCGTGAAAGGCTAGTTTTCTCTTCATTATTATTTTACCTAACATCCCGAGCTTCGATGCATTCGCTATTGTTTTATGGGGGAGATTGTAGTTAGCATGCAGAATTAGGGAAATACCTTTTTCCTTTAAAATTCTGGGGAGATCCGCTATTAGGCCGTCTATTAATTTTCTTCCATTTATTCCTCCAGCCCATGCTATAGATAGCTCTATATCATGCTTTGGCTCCTCTGGGATGTAAGGAGGGTTGAAAACCACTACATCAAAGGATTTATCCCTGAAGTGCCGGGTTAGATTTCCTTGGACGAAATCGATATTTACCCCATTAATAATGGCATTCCTAGATGCAAGCATGAGGGACCTGAACGAGATATCTGACCCCGTGGTTTTACATCCCATCTTAGCCATTTTAATAGCGAGGACGCCACTGCCTGTTCCTACATCTAGACAAGCCATACCGTTAAGTGGAGGGAGAGTATCTAAGGCATCTAGCATGAGAATGGAATCGTCAGATGGTTTATATACCTCTTCATCTAGCTCTAAAGTTATATCTCTTAACCTAATTCTAGCTCTTTCTTCAACCATATAGTAACCTCCAGTACCTCCTCTGGTGATAAGTGGTAGGGTCTTCGATCCGAGTAGGGTGCCTTTTTAGCCTTCTCTCCTACAATAGGTTTTAGGACGTTTTTAAGTGTCCTCTTTCTGCGAGAGAATATAATTTTACTATATTTCAATAATAGGTCCTTCTCCTCCTCTAGTATATCCTTGGGCTCTAACGCAAGTATAACAGATTCTACTCTAGGAGGTGGGAAGAAAGATCCCTTTCCCACTATACCTATACTCTCAATCGTGAAGGAAAGGGATGCTATAACGGATAGACTACCATATTTCGGAGTTCCTGGTTTAGCAATTAACCTCTCAGCAAACTCTCTTTGAAATGTAAGAACTGCTCTCTTAAACCTACTCCTAGTAAGTCCAATTATAATGAAAGATGAAAGGTAATAAGGTGGATTTGCAGCTATTTTATCGTAATTCTTTAGGGGAAATATCTTCCTTATATCCGTATTAAGTATCTCTACTCTCTCATCTCCCATGAATTTGGATTTAAGGCTCGATATCATATAGGGATCTTTTTCCACTAGAACAAGTTTCTTAGGCCCTCTTTTCAATATCTCTTCACTTAAGTTGCCAGTACCAGCACCTAACTCAATAATTATATCGGATTGCTCTACCTCTAGAGTATCAGCTATGGTATTTAGCCATTTTCGAGATATCATTATCCTCTGCCCTAGGCTCTTCTTAAGTTTCAGTGGTACACCCAACTAGTAGGTGGATTGGCAAGCTTATATATGAATGTTCTATTTAGCTAACCGGGTGAGCGCTTGGGAATAGAATCGATCTTTAAAAAAATCGATGAAGTTAGATGGGAACTTCCTAAGAGCTATAAACCTGGCATGAGAGTTCCCGGCTTGATATTTGCCAATGAAAAGCTCATAAAGCAGGTGGAGAGGGGTGCCATCGAACAACTAGCAAACGTGGCAATGCTCCCAGGAATTTATAGATATTCTATAGCCATGCCAGATATTCATGAAGGATATGGCTTCCCGATAGGGGGCGTTGCTGCCTTTGACGCCTATGAGGGAGTGATAAGCCCTGGAGGCGTCGGTTTCGATATTAACTGCCTCTCTCCGAGCTCTGAGATCCTGACCGAGCATGGGTTCAGGATAAGGCTGGCGGACCTTCCGAGAAGACCACAAGGCCTTAGAGTCTATAACCTTCGGGAAGGTCACAATGATAACTCTGATCTACTCTTCGTGGCCATGAGGGAAGCTGATGGGCTGGTGGTGAGGCTGGTTACTGAGACAGGTCGCATCCTCGAGGGGAGCGAGGATCACCCTGTCCTTACTCCAGAGGGCTATAGAAGCATGGGTAAGCTGAGAGAGGGCGATAAAGTCGTTGTTTATCCGTTTGATGGCGTCGAGTATGAAGAGAAGAGTGGTATACTGCTGGATGAGGATGTCTTTGAGGATCTACAAGTCAGGAGGTACCTAAAGAAGAAGGGCCTAGTCCCGCTACGTTGGGAGGATTCTAAGCTAGGTACTATAGCAAGGCTACTGGGCTTCGCTATGGGGGATGGTCATCTTGGGGAAATATCGGGTAAACTTTACATCTCCTTCTACGGACACAAGGACACGCTAGAAGGAGTAAAAAAGGATCTCGAGAGATTAGGGATTAGATCTAACCTCTACATTCATAAGGGTGAAATCTCTGAGCTCAGAGTGGCAAGTAGATCTTTCGCCCTTCTAATGAAGAGGCTCGGAATGCCTGAGGGAAAGAAATCTGAGGTATCTTTCTCTGTTCCCAGATGGATTAAGGAGGCTCCACTCTGGATAAAGAGGAACTTCCTTGCTGGCCTATTTGGGGCGGATGGTGATGCAATTATCTTCAAGGGGTATACCCCTCTTCCGTTGCACTTAACCCAGTATAAGAGTTCAGGCTTAAGGACCAGCCTCCAGAATTATATGAGGGAGATAAGGAATCTATTGAGGGAATTTGGGATCAACAGCATCATATACGAGGTCAGAACTATTGAGGGAAGCGTAGCCTTGAGGCTAGCTATAGAAGGAGAGGAGAACTTAAGGCTCTTTCTAGGGAGGATAGGTTATGAGTATGATCTGAGGAAGAAGGAGAGAGGCCTATGGGCCTATGCCTATCTTATGAGGAAGGAATTAATCAGAAAGACCAAGAGAAACGCTGCTGAGATTGCTAGGAGGGTCCACAGGAAGAGTGGAATCCTCAGGGAATACTATAAATCTGTCAGGGAAGTGGTTAATAGGAGATCTGTCGAGCGATCCCTTTACTCCAGAATAAGTGATGTGAGATCCCCAAGGGACTTTCCGACCTTCGAGGAGTTTGTGAGAAAGTATGGGCTGGACGGTGGCGCTGTCATCGAGGAGATTAAGGAGGTTAGCAGGATCGAGCCCCCTTATAGGGAGCTCTATGACGTTGGAGTGGATCATGAGGCCCATAACTTCGTGGCCAATGGCTTAGTGGTCCATAACTGCGGCGTAAGGCTCATAAGAACTGATCTGAATGAGAATGAAGTAAGGCCGAAGTTGAGGCAGTTGGTAGATACCATTTTCTCAAATGTGCCTTCTGGACTAGGAAGTAAGGGTAAGCTCAGGCTAAGTCCTCAGCAGCTTGATGAAGTAATAGTGATGGGAGCCAGATGGGCAGTGGAGCATGGTTATGGATGGGAGAAGGACCTAGAGCATGCCGAGGAAGGTGGAATGATGGAAGGGGCTGATCCCTCCATGATAAGTAGAAGGGCTAAGGAGAGAGGGGCTCCTCAACTCGGTACCTTGGGAAGTGGTAATCACTTTCTAGAGGTCCAAGTGGTAGATAAAATATATGATTCAGAGGTCGCTAAAGTCATGGGAATAACTCATGAGGGGCAAGTAACGGCAATGGTTCATACTGGAAGCAGAGGTTTTGGCCATCAAGTAGCTGACGACTACCTAAGGCTCATGCATTCCAATATAAGAGACTTAAACTTTAGACTCCCAGATAAACAGTTAATCTGTGCATATGCCAGTACAGAGCTGGCTCAGAAGTATTTCAAGGCAATGAGAGGGGCTGCTAACTATGCTTGGGCTAATAGGCAGATGATAACGCATTGGCTTAGGGAATCTTTTGAGAAGGTCTTTGGAAGAAGCGCTGAGGATCTAGGCATGTGGCTCATATACGATGTAGCCCATAATATAGCAAAGTTAGAAGAACATGAAATTGATGGAAAAAGAGTTAAAGTGTTTGTTCATAGAAAAGGAGCAACTAGATCTTTTCCAGCAGGTCATCCAGCAATACCAGATGATTATAGAGAAGTTGGCCAACCAGTCCTTATTCCTGGCTCGGAGGGAACCGCTTCTTATCTAATGGTAGGCACACCTCGGTCCATGAAGGAGTCGTTTGGGACTACCGCTCATGGTGCCGGAAGAGTAATGAGTAGGTCTAAGGCCAAGAGAATTTACAGAGGAACCCAAATAGTTCAGATGCTAGCAGATAGAGGTATCATCGTAAAACCAGCTTCTTATGCGGTAGCTGCTGAAGAGGCACCTGGTGCCTATAAGGACGTAGATGAGGTAGTCAGAGTAACACACAAAGCTGGAATAGCTAGACTTGTAGCCAGGTTAAGGCCTCTAGGAGTCGTCAAGGGATAAGCTGATATCAAGTCAATTTATTATACTAATACATCATTCACACCTGGTGTTTGGAATTGGCTGGCAAACCATTCATCCTGGTTGATATAACGGTTAAGGATGCGAAGACTGGTCGCGTATATCAGACAACTAAGGAGGAAGTGGCAAAGGAGAGTGGGATCTACGCTGAAAAATCCACATATTTACCTATCCTAGTTATACCAGGAGAGGCTGATCTCTTTCCTAAGGTCATGGAGAAGGTGTTAGAGTTAGAAGAGGGAGGTAAATTCAGGTTAGAGTTAGATCCAGAAGATGCTTATGGCAACTATGATAGGGGAAAAGTTAGGGTGTACTCTATAAAGAGGCTCGAGAGAGAGGGCATACAGCCAAGAGTAGGAGAAATAGTTCAAATAGATAGACAAAGTGGTATAATCCAGTCAGTTACTGGAGGAAGAGTTACTGTAGATTTCAATCATCCACTAGCTGGTAAGAAGGTCCTAGTAGAAGGAGAGATAGTGAAAAGGATAGAAGATGAACTAGAAAAGGTTAGATCTATAGTGGCAGACTCTTTTGATGTTCCTCTAGAGGATATAAAGATAGAGAAGAAAGAGGAAGGAGTTGTCACCGTTGAGCTACCATCTAAGGCATATGTAATGAGAGATGCCTATTCAAGAAAGATAAGATCTCTCTCACTCATTATGAGGCATGTTGAGGGCATTAAGAAGGTTATATTTCTAGAGGAGTTCGAAATACCTAGAAGGGAAGAAAAATCAGAGGAACTGCCTAGTGAAGAATAGTAGTAGCCATGGGAAGATTAATTAACTACTTTACCTCTACTTCATATATCTTATAGCCCCCTACTTTATCGCATCCTCCTTCCAATCGACCTATCTCTTTTACTATTCTTATCTTATCTCCTGGTTTTATTCCATCTGGGTGGCAATAGGGAAGGTTCTTGCACAGAATATCTCCGCACTCTATAGGTTTGTATTGAGTAATAACACCTTCTATAAGGCCAGGAGGAAGAGCTAATCTTAAATGAGCTTTTCTTAAGGTAACTAGCACGACTTCTCCATGAAGAGGGCATCTAAATTTCTTCTTCCAGTTAATATCCCTTACTTCATATACTCTTTTCTCATCCAAGCCATCTACGCATGCAGCTCTTAATTTACACCTCTTACACGGTTCTGAAATCCCTTCAAAGACGAATTTAAACCCCTTAGAAGCTAATCGTGAAGGGACAAGGCTTAATATTTCACCATTAGACATTAGGATGCACCTACGTGATTCAACAGAATCCTTTTAATTCGATTACGACATATAAAAAGGGTCTCTCTCAATTATTATCCCTAGAAAGGTGGTTGTATGTATAGAGATATAGAAATTAAGGATGGGCCCTTAGATCTTTCCAAAGAGCTAAAAGGCTTGCTTAAGGGAACAACAACGTTAGGAGCCAAATTTGAGAATGGTGTAGTAATAGCATCAGATAAAAGGGCTACCAGTGGAACCTTTGTAGCTAGTAAAAGAGCTGTTAAGACGATAAAGCTAACAGATTATGCTGTTGCCACCATTTCAGGGCTCGTTGCTGATGGTCAGTATTTAGTGAACCAAATAATAGCGACAGCCGAGCTTTATCGACTCGACACGGATAGACCTCTTAAGATAAAGGGAATGGCTAAGCTTCTGTCAATTCTACTCAGGAATTATCGTCCTTATTATTTAATGGCCCATCTCATAGTGGGAGGCATTGATGAGGATGGTTCCCATTTATTTAATGTGGATTTCTATGGAACGGTAACAGAGGAGGATTACCTTGCGACAGGATCTGGATCTCCTGTGGCAATTTCAGTCATCGAGGAAGGATATTCTCCTAAAATGAGCAGAGAAAAAGCAATTAGACTCATATTATCTGGAATGATAGCTGCTCTATCTAGAGATTCTGCGACCGGAGATGGTATTGATGTTGTTATTGTAGATAAAGAGAAGGGAGTGGTGTTTTTACCTAAAGAAGAAGTGTCTAAACTGTGGAAAGAGCTTTCCAAGTGAAGGGGTGTCGCTCTAGTTGCAACCTGCTGAGCAATTAAAGAAAAAAGTTAAGGAGCATCTATCCAGCTACACTAAAATTACTAAGGTTGAGTTAGAAGGTCCCTTCGTGGTGATATATGCTGAAAATCCAAGGGAGATCTTGGATACACCGGATGCTATTACAAATGCAGCAAAAACTCTGAAAAAGAAGATAATAGTGCTCGCTTCTAAACCATTAAAAGACGAACATTCAACGAAGGAGTTCATAAGAAGCTTAGTACCTCAGAAAGCCGAGATAACTGATATAAAATTCATCCGAGAAACAAATGAGGTCTATATAATTGCAAAGAGGACGGGATATGTAGTTGGAAAGGGAGGCTCTAATATCTTAGAGATCTTAAAGGAGACCGGTTGGAGACCAATTATAATAAGGGCACCAACAATAAAATCAACCTTTCTAGATACCTTTTATAGCATACTCATTTCAGGATCGGTAGATAGGAAGAGAATTTTAAGGAGAATATCCGCTAGGATCTATAGATCTCCTATTGGGGGAAATAGAGGACTCTTCCTTACGTTTTTAGGAGCAGCAAGGGAAGTGGGTAGGAGTGCCATACTGGTGAACACAAATGAGAGCACGGTACTGCTTGATAGCGGTATAAGTGTAGGGGGAAAGAACCCATTCCCTAGATTTGATCATCCAGCTTTCAGGCTAGATGATCTGGATGCCATTGTGGTTACCCATGCTCACCTAGATCATTCTGGAGCCTTACCTCTCCTTTTTAAGTATGGATATAGAGGTCCTGTATATCTGACCAAGCCAACTAGAGACCTAATAATGCTTCTACTCTATGATTACCTGAATTTATCCCAGAAAATGGGAATTACCCCTTTCTTCTCATGGAGAGATGTCGTAAATCTCATGAACCATATGATAACCTTAGATTATGGAGAGACCGTTGATATATCGCCCGACATAAAGCTAACGCTTTATAATGCGGGGCACATTCTAGGATCCAGTTTAGCACATTTAAACATAGAAAGCGCTAGGTATAACATACTTTATACTGGAGACTTTAGATATAGAGATACCAAGCTTTTAGATAGAGCTATGAGAAGGTTCCCCAGAGTTGAAGCCCTTATAATGGAATGTACATATTGCGGAGAAAGTGATGTACTTCCTAGCCTAAAGGAGGCGGAAGATTATCTCTTCTCAATAATAAGAGAAACTACAGAAAAGGGAGGCAAGGTCCTCATTCCAGCACTAGCTGTAGGAAGAGCCCAAGAATTAATGCTTTCCATGGTAGATGGTTTCAAGAGGGGAGAATTACCTGATGTTCCTATATACTTGGATGGAATGATCTATGACTCGACAGCCATTCATTCAGCCTATCCTGATTATCTATCGTCCTATGTGAGAAATAGGGTCTTTAAGGAGGATAAGGATCCATTTACGGATCCACATTTTAACTTCATAGGAGGTCCCGACGAGAGGCCAGATGTAACTACCGGTGGACCGGCCGTTATAATAGCTCCATCAGGAATGCTAACTGGTGGACCGAGCATTGAGTATCTCAGGCTAATGGCCCCCAATGAAAGCAATTCTATTGCTTTAGTAAGTTACCAAGCAGAAGGTACCTTAGGAAGAAGAATTAGGGAAGGAGCCAAGGAGATAAGGGTTCCAGACGAGGAGGGGGAGCCTATTACAATAAAAGTTAGGGCTAGGGTATATGTCGTAGAAGGATTCTCAGCACATGCTGATAAAGTTCAGCTCCTTACCTATCTAAATACAATAGAACCCAGGCCGCATAGGGTTTTCCTGGTCCATGGAGAGGAAAGCAAGATTAGATCTTTTATGCCATTAGCACATAAAAGCATAAGTGGGATGAGGTTCTCCTCCCCTCACATAGGGGAGACATTTAAACTGGCATAAAGCGAGATGGGAGGAGATTTAATCTGGACTCCTCCAAATCTCAACGAATCTAGGTACTATGAGTATTGGTGGAGATCATCTATCTTTTATGAGAACCAAGTCCCCTCCCATTTCCAGCACCCTCTCTTTTAGTCTCTGTATTATGAATCTAAGCTTCTCTTCTCCCTCTGCCGCTAGGTCTTCATATCTCAGGAGGATAATATTGCCTTCACTTATCTCATTGAGTACTTGTTCTACATCCTCCGCGTTTCTAAGGTTCATAGGCTTCACTGTAATAGCTTTTTCTGATAAAACTTTAGCTCTAGTTGGTTCTACCTCATAATCAAGATCCTCATAACCAGAGTCCTCTTCAATACCCTCTTCCGTAACTTCTTCATCTTCCTCTCCTTTACCAAAAAGTTTCTTAAAGAAACCCAATGTCCAGACCCCCTAGCTCTTATTTCATCTATTCACCCCTAACACGTATTTAAAGGCTACTCGACTACAGGCATCGAGAGTGCTCTTTCCTTTTCTCAATCGTATGCAACTGCTTAGTGCGCTATTTAATGCACAACTACCTCTGCTGAGGATTATAACACTCATGAGGAGTGCGAATTCCTTCTACCCATAAGCTATTTAAAAGGAAAGGGCTACTAATTAATTGTCTAGAGGGAGCGACTATGTCCAGCGCTATGAGGTATCTCTCAAAGAGCATGAATACAAGCATACTGGTATCTCTAAAAAACGGAGTGTTTATAAGGGGCATTTTAAGATCGTATGACAATCATCTCAACCTAATCCTAGACAATGCCGAGGAGATTTACACATCACCTGATGGTGAGACTAAACAGAACAGTATAGGTAAAAGAGTTTTAATAAGAGGTGATAATGTAATAGCCATATCCACTCCGAAGATAGAGGAGCTAGAGGAGTAGGGTGAATCTTATGACGAAAGGAACTCCGTCCATGGGAAAGAGGGGAAGACATAAGACACATATAAGATGTAGGAGATGTGGAAGGCATGCTTACAACGTGAAGAAAGGTTATTGCGCAGCTTGTGGTTTTGGTAGAAGTAAGAAGATGAGGAGATATTCTTGGTCAAATAAGGTCAGATGGAAAGGTATCAGAGTTGTCTAGGGAGCTCTTTTATCTCTTATTCATTAGGAGAATCGCTCCAGTGAGCTTTGTATTTCTTGGAGGGGAAAGATTAAAATTCTATGATAAGATGGGGTTAATGGGCCGGTGGCGCAGATGGTAGCGCGCCCGCTTGGCATGCGGGAGGTCGGGGGTTCGAGTCCCCCCCGGTCCATCTAACTAATGCCGGGGTAGCTCAGGGGGAGAGCGTCCGGCTGAAGACCGGAAGGTCGAGGGTTCAAATCCCTCCCCCGGCACTCTTTAGGGAGGATATAATGAAAAGTAGAAGTAGGAGAGGCATTTCTGATTATCTCTTAAGCTCGCTTGAGAGCTACTTTGGTAAGGAGAAGGGAAAAAAGCTAGCAAACCTCCTAGATAGATCTGGAATAAGGTGCTTCGATGATCTATCTATGGATATCCCTGATGGTCTATTAGAACTTGCGGAAGTAGATAAACAGTCATTTATATCCTTTCTAGAAGAATATGGGCCTCAAGCAATTGCTAAACTTAAAAAAGAACTATTAGATCTTTCCTCTAGAACAAAGGAATTCGAACTTCAGCTTAAGTGGGCTCGTGATAGGCTCATCAGTGAGGTAGGAAGCAGGCCTTTAGATAAGGCTAAGCTATCTAGAGAACTTAGTATAATCAGTAGTATGCTTGGAACAATTATAGAATCTATTCAAATTTGTTGTAAACCTCATGAGAGAATTAATGAGGAAAGGGCTTCCATTTATGTAGATATGATCAACCGGATAATAAGAAAGTTAGAAGCTCTCGTAAATGACGCCCGTGATTATAAGCCACTATTAGAACAAATCCTCGATGGATTTTCAAAATTAGTGGAAATAATAAGCGAAGGGATCATGGCAGAGGAGCTGGCTATTTTACTCTCCTATTCCTTATCTTCGATATCCGATATAAGACGATTGGTACAAACAAGAAATTTAGATGTTAATACGATATTATGGGAAAATATTCTACTCAAAAGTATGATCCTCTCCTTCTTATGTGATAAATATAGAGGGACTTTCTAGTCCCTTATTCTTTCCAATAAACCTATTATTAATAGTATCTCAGATCTTGTAGGGAAAGGCATATTTATATCATTTACAATATCGTTCAATATAGATATAGCTTTGTTAGCTCTTACACCATAAGTGAAGTTTTCGTCTTTTAGAGATTCTATAGCTTCTGTAGTTGCTCTTCTTATATTCCTAGGAACACTCCGGTCCTGGGATATCTTATCTAACCTTTGAATGGCTTCAGAGAGAAATTGCTCATATTCTCTTATCTTTTGAGCCTTCTTCGTAGCCATAATCGAACACCTCCAAACAGTTATCATGAATCTATCCTACATCGACTTAAAAATTATTATCATACCTAATAAATACGGAGGTACATCCTTCGAATGAGCAATGAGATATCCCCTGAGGAGAGAAGCAAGAGACTTGCTGAAGCCTTACTTAAGGGATGGAGGATGCTTCCTGAAACTTGTCCAGTTTGCGGTTCCCCTTTATTTGAAACTCCTGGGGGAGAAGTTGTCTGCGCAGTATGCGGCACTAAAGTAATATTAGTCCAGTCAGAAGAAGAGGTCAAGATCGAAAAGCAGAAGCTAATACTAGAAAAAATAATCGGAGATTTAGTTAGATATCTTGAAAGAGAGATCTACGAAGCGAAAGAAGAGCTAAGTAATGAAAGGATAGATAGGATAAATTCTCTACTTAATGCTATAGATAAAGCAAGCTCTATCTACAAGAGCTTAGCTCATCAGGAAAAGAGGCATAAGTGAGCTTGGATTCCCAACTTGACTCTTTAGCTTTGCTAATTATTCTAGAGATCAATTCGTCATAACCCATCCTAGATAACCCTTTTTCCAGTGATAAGGAAGCTATAGCACCTTTCTTTATTCCTTTAAGGTGCATCCTATATACATCCCTTTTAAGATGGATTACCCTTCCCTGATTCATGTAATAATAGCCTAAATATATCTTAAACCGATACAATATTCCAGTAGGATCTTCAGGGCCATGAAGAACTTTCACTACTTGCTCAATCACATTACTTCCTTGAAATGGTACGGATTTTTTGCCTTCGCGCTGCTTTAGTATTTCATAGGAGACGAACCCTCTCCTCAGCTCTGGCGTAGAGCCCGACCATAGCTCTCTTTCTTCATGGAGGCCATGGAGCCTCGACAAACCAATGAGCGTCATGGAGATAACCTTTCTACAGCTCTCTCCACAAATTATATACTCCTTTGCGAGAACCGTGCTCACCTCCTACCTAAATAAGGTTATATAAGTTAAATTAAAATTAGGGTAAATGAATTAATTTTGCTATTAGACAGGCGATTTTCCTTATCATAGAAAATCCTCTATATTCTTATTTCTTAAAATATCTTTTAATTTGTTTCTATATCTAGGCCAAGTATATATGCGAATCATTGAGGGAATCAGATCCTTGAGCTTGCTTAACACAGGGGAAGCATCTAAAGGGTTTATTAGCTCCCCATCTCTCCATAGCGGAGGAAGGTCTGTTGATTTTATGAATTTTATTTTAGGAGAATCTATAATTATATCGTCCTCAGGAACTCCAGAGGCATTAGAAATAATGCTTCTGAGTTGATCTACTTGCTTTGTTGATAAGGACCTTCCATACCATTCTCTAGCTACTTTGAGAATGTGTCTTCTCATGAGCTTCTTCATAATATCTTTACTCTTTTCGTTATTTCTAAGGATCTCCCACATGGTATAGTCATCTAGATTCAAGTAAAAATCCGGATTCTCTAGTATATCGTTCAAGTTCATCTCATTTACAACCAATGTCATAGCCCTTTCAAGCATCAGTTGGACAGCTCTAGACGTCTTGTGATAGTATATAGTCCTAAAAGATAGGAGTCTCGCCATTAACAGGGACTCTATTGCTTCTAGAGCCCTCGCATTGATCGCTAGGTCTCCACTGATATCCATCGCATTCATAGCTATTCTACGAATATCCACGGAATATCCAGCTCCTGTATGATAGGAATCTCTTACGGTATAATCCATCTTATCTGCGTCTATAGGTGAGTTTATTACCCTAGAAAGGCTTTTTCTTTTATATTTCCCTAATATAAGGTCCGTTACGTCACTAACATCAATCCCGTTCTTACCCAATATATCGGATATCACGGTATTCTTTATGAGAATAGCGCCCATCTCCTCATGGGAAATCCTTAAAAAAGCATTAAGTATTGGTTCAAAGGAATGAGAGAAGGGCCCATGTCCTATATCGTGAAGGAGACCTGCTATCCTTAATAATATGACGACATCCTTATTAGTGGAAAGCTTATTCCCCATGAGACCTGCCAGATGCATAACGCCAAGTGAATGCTCAAACCGGGTATTCATGGCCCCTGGGTAAACATATTCAGAACCGGGAAGCTGCTTTATCCTCCTTAATCTTTGTAGGGGAAGTGTATCTATCAACTCTAGCTCTAATGAAGTAAGTCCTATATATCCATGTATGGGATCCTTAATTGATTTTATTATATCTACCATCCTAGGCGTTTTCCTCCGTAATTAGTTTTCTATACTCTTCAGGTTTCAAGAGATTCTTTAACTCATCTTCAAGATTACCTTTAACTGAGAGCCTAGCTATCCATCCCCTTCCATACGGATCTTCAGATATTACCTCTAATCCCATAGGTATTTCATCACTACCCTCAACTACCACACCAGCATCCTTGTTTATCTCTAAAATCTCTCCTGAAACTGGAGAGTATATCTTCTCTGTAGTCTTACTGCTTTCCACAAGACCTACTGGTTCGCCTTGGTGAACCAGTGATCCTATGGATTTAACCTCTAAATAGGTTATATCTCCTAGTTCTTCTACTGCGTAAGAGGTAAGCCCAATAACAGCTCTCCCATCTTCCAGTTTAACCCATTCATGAGTCTTTGTGTAGTATCTATCATCTGGGACTTCATAGGACATGCATACCACCTCCTTTAAGAATTCAAATGCTTTTAATTTAATTTTAGGATAAGATGCTAGGCATCTTCTATTCCATATTCAGTTATCTTAAAAGCTGCTTGACCTCGAGGAAGATAAGATGAATCTTCTAGGGTGACTATCACTATATTACCCTTCGTCCGCCTCAGATATAGCATGTTATGAGGAACATGACCTAGCACGAATCCTCCCTTAGAGATCACACTCTCTTTCCATCTGATTGCATGAATGGTGAGGACTATAATGGTATCGTAGTAAGCTATCCTTTTTATTACAGATAGTATTTCCTGTAATTCTTGCTGTTTCCTAGGTAGATCTCTAAGTCCTTTATAAGCCGAGAAAGGACTAGAGATGGAATCTATACATAGAAATTTCATCAGCCCTTCTTTAGCAGATTCTAAAGTTAAGCGAAGTGCAGATCTAAGCTGATGAGGCCCAGGGGCGCTAAATACCCTTATTTTAGATAGATAAGTTCTCCCTAATCCATTACTTATAAGGAAGGCCAGCATTCTAGAGGAATTGAATGCTGCCTCTGTATCTATGATTACCGCTTCTTTTGCCGACAAGCCACCTATACGTTCATCTAACAAAGCTCTAGCAGCAAGATGTAAGGAGAGCTGAGTTTTACCGGAACCTGGGGGACCGTAGAATCCATTAATTGTACCTAACGGTAGGCCTCCTTCTAGTAATTTATCGAGATCCCTTATACCCGTCTTCAATATAGCTTTCTTCTCCTCAAGAAGTTTATCTGCTGTTATCGGTTTAGTTAAGGATGATACAGCTTCTAGGATCATATTTGCCTCTGCTTTATCTAAATGCAATTCTTCCGATAATTCTACCTCAGAGAGAATCATCAAATCTTTTAACGTTATATCCCTTTCTATAAGTTTATTTATATACTTCTCTGGGATTTTGCCTTTGAGGATTCTCCTTAAGTCCCTCTCTTGCATTTCAATGACTTACCTCCTTCAATTTAAGGTAGTATGCTATAACATTAGTGCCCTTATGGAGCAAAGGTGTCAGGAATAGAAGAAAAAAGATGGAGTAGACATCCGTACTTTCTATAGGATATGCGAATAATATGGAAAAGACCAGAAAACATTCCTGATCAAGTAAAGGGACAGATCCTCCTTCCTCTATTCCTAACCTGCGCTTAATAAAGGATCCGATGGTGTCCCCTACCATGGCACCTAGAGATAGCAAAATACCCTGTAAAGCTCTTCCCTGAGCTATTCCAGCTATTGTCCCGAGTATTACTCCTGAAATAAAGCCTCTAATAGTCTTATGATCACCCAGTATTCTCTTTCCATCTATAAACTTTTTGTTAAGGTCTATGGGCTTCCCTCCTCCAAAAATAACTGGAGACATGTTAGCTATATAGGAAGGAAGGATGTACCATATGGAACCCACTACTATGGCTAAAATATCCCGCATAGCCTCCCCTACTTCATCACAATATTATCGAAAAGGCTTGAAAACCATTTCTCAGGCTTTATTGATGTATATATTTTTATTAATGAAGACTTTAAGCTTTCAAGATACCTTATAAGGGAAATCAGCAGTATAATTTTTCTCTGAGTCTTAAACGCTTCTTCCCTTGAAGATGAACTCACTCTCACGAGATAGGCGCCATATAGTTCATCAATTATACCTAGATTATACTTACCTATTAGGGTTGCAAACATAAGAAGCGATTTCATTTCGTCACCCATTACAGAATTTATAAGGAGAGGTCCTCTAACCCCTTCCTTTCTAGAAATGTCTTCTAATAGATTAATCGTGGACTGCTCGAATGCCAAAACCATAATATCCCTCCCCTCCATAGATAATCTCTCTATATCCTTCCTTATTAGCCCTATCTTCTTGAAAGGAGAGGCAATTAGTAGTTCCATGCAGAGCACCTACTCCTTGGATAGACCTAGCTTACTACTAAAGAAATCATCGGCCAAAGCTGGTATATCCTTTAATGAAACGATTTTACTTCTTCGACTCAGCCAGCTAGGTGCTATTTTTAAGCAAGCTTTAAACCTTTTATCTGCTAATATGATAAAGCCTAAATCGGTAGGAGACCTGATAGGCCTAGCTGCTGCTTGAATGGCAATTCTGCACCCATGCATGAGATCTGGATTCTCTAGCCTAGAGTACTTCTTCCATAGGAGATGAAGTATTTCCTTCTCAACGCCTGGCTTCATAATCTGTAAGCCCACAACAACAGAGGTAGTCATTTGAAGCCCGGGAAAATCTTCTCCTTCGCTGTTTCTACCTCCTTGTACTCCTAATAATATCGCCCCTTCTTTACACTTCCCTTTATATTTCCTAATCATTAAGGTATTTTCCCTATTTTTCATATCTCTCCTTTCTATAAAGAGGTCCTTTTTGATGAGGTGCTCGAAGCCGGCATCTAGCAGGCCAGATAGCACGTCATAAGAGGCAGTAAATATTCCCATATTTCCTATAATTCTATTTGAAAGATCAGCCAGTACCGTAGCTAGCCTGTAATACTCAGATCTACTCCTTTTCTTGAATTTTGTGGTGAAATCCCTTACCACTAATGCAGTAGCATCCCCCCAATTAGAGATCGAAATCTCAGAGTACCTTACATCTTCTAAGAATTCTAACTTACTTCTCTCTCCACCCCACGTTCCCGATATCAATATGGATGTACCATATTCTCTCAGAAAATCCTCTACTGTATCATTCAAGTGATTTACAATCAGCATGCCATCTCTCGTGAGGATAGCTCTTGAAGATGACAAAATATCATTTATTAGCTGATTCAATGAAGTCTTGACAATCCAAGAGGTATTTTTATTGATATTACACTCCTTTAAGACTTTCTTCAAATATTCTCGAGGAATTTCAATAAATGGGAGGCCGGATCTTAGGAATGATAGGATTGTTTCGAGGGCTCCATCGCAAGATGCTTCCACCAGAATATCTCTTAGTTTTACTAAGTCTACCTTCTTTAATGAGCTATTAATCCAGTGTCTCTTAAGGTTATGAGCTTCATCTATTATTAAAGAGACCTTTTTCCCTCGAAGGATCTCTCTAATATGTTTTCCTATCTCAGGATCCAACAAATAAGTATATGAAAGTACAATGGCATGATAGCCGTTTTCTTTTAACAATTTGAGGGTAAAGTAGTAGGGACAAGATGTATCTCTTCGTCTTATAGGGTCTTCGCATTTATTGGAGGCTATCGGCGCATTTAGGGCGTTTTTATAGAAGGGACAAAGACCTTTCTCCTTCAACTCATTGCATTTAATGCTAAATGCGCGATAATCATCGATCCATTTGACTTTCCAGTTTAAGCATAACTCTTTTTTTCCTCTAAAGGCAATTAGTTTTAATTTTTTGAATTTACTACACTCTTCTAATACTCTGTCTATCTGTCTATGTGTTCTGACTAGATAAAGAAATCTCATACCTTCCCTCTGCGACAGGTATGAGATCGCGGTTAATATAGCGGAGGTTTTCCCCATACCATTTGGTGCTTCTATTAAAGTTATACTTCCCCTCCTAAGAGATTTACATATCTCCATCAAGAAAGCTTCTTGACCTATTCTGAAGCTCGAGTATGGGAAATATTTATAGATACCTGTACACACGAGATATGCTCTGTAATCACGTATATTATGGAAAATAGATGAAACATATTTAATAATATTTTAGAAGTAAAAATGATGCTAAAAATAAAAACGATATTCAGAATAGTACATGAGGCCTACCGAGTACCTCTTCCACGACCTCCACAGGATTAGAATTTCCATCGTTTATGACGGGTATCCATTTCTCCTCCATTCTTCTAGATCCTTCTGGTCCTAAGACATCCGGAGATTTTATACCAGTAAGTAATAATATAACTCTGACGCTGTCTCCAAGTTGCTCATCCATATCGGCCCCGATCTTAATTATAGCGTCACTAGACATTCTAGATGCAACAATCTCTGTTATTTGATGAACCTCCGTAAGCTTGAGGTTCTTCCCGCCATAAACGACAACTAATGCTCCTCTGGCACCATCCGGAGATATCTCTATAAGTTGATTCTTCAATGCCATTCTTACTGCTTCCTCAGATCTTCTCTTAGGATCACTGGATTCCCCTATTCCTACTGCAGCAACTCCCCCTGCTGACA
>JAVALV010000126.1:0-6188 GCA_032159055.1 Thermoproteota archaeon
CTCCGGCCTGAGATGGGACTTGGCTAAAAAGTTCGCTAGAAGAGCAGTAGAATACATATTAATGAGGCAAAGAATTCCCATTATATTAGAGGGAAAGGAATTCCTTGTTCCTAAACCATCTAAAGCCCAAAGAATCCTTTCTATAGATCTCGCTAGTATACCTCTCTCAAGTTCCCTCACCTTGGGAGTGATTTCTCTATATGATGGAGAGGAGGCCATTGTAAGAACCATAACGAAGGAATTTCACGATGCTGAGAGCTTTGATTTAAAGGCCATGGAAGAAGCCGTGAACTCTGGGTTTACGTTGGTATGCTGGAACTTCGAATCATTAGTGAGGGATCTCAGCCAACTAGGCCAGAAGACCTTAACATACGTCCTCCAAGGTCTGAAGTCAGAGGGAAAGGTAGTTGAACTAATGCCTATCGTTGAAGAATTTCTAGGAACATCCCCGATCTCATTAGAGGAGATATCTCGAGATATGTGGGGAATGAGTAGATCGCTAAAGGAGGCTATTGTGGAGGCCAGGAGATCCATAAGCCGTATAGAGGAAGAGAAGGATTGGAATTGGCGGAAGTATACCAGGTATCTTAGGGAAAAAGTTGAGGATTTATTGGAGGAAAGAGCTAAATCTATTTACCTTACATTCCTCGCCCTCAGGAATCAATAAACTGGCACCATACCATCTATCAATTTATTAACGAAATCTCCAATATTCTCTAATTCTTTTTCTATTATTTCTTCTACCTGTTTCTTTATATCAGAGAAGTTAGCTCTCGTGTAAACCTCAGCGGCGGCTAAGGCTGGCTTATCTATGGGCCATCCTATTTTACTGAGAAGCCACACATAGACTTCTTGAATATCCTCTATCTCTTCTACTATCTTCCTAGCTATCTCATGAGTATATGCATTGTATATCTTGCCTACATGACTTACCGGGTTCTTCCCAGCAGCAGCTTCTGAACTACGTGGTCTCATAAGTGGTATTACTCCGTTTACTCCATTTCCTCTCCCTACCTGGCCAGAATCCCCACCTTCAGCGGAGGTACCCAGTACCGTCAAGTATACTCCTTGGATTCCCCTACCCTTAGCATCAAGGGTATTTATGTGAACATCTACCTTCTCAAAATCGTCTGAGAATTTATCGTTTAGGAAAGAAGTTACCCTCTCAAGTACCTCCTGCTTACTCCTGAAATACTCAGATTCGCTTGAGATAAATCTGTCCACGAAAGCCAAGGCTATCGTCAGATCCAGATGGTTATTACTTCTACTCCCCATAACCTTCACATCCTCGCCAGTCTCTTTGAAATCCCTCTTAAACTCCTGTGAGTTGAGGAACTTCTCCGTCTCCAAGACTGCTCTCTCCGTTCTAGATAGAGGCGCATATCCAACAGCTGCTGATGTATCATTGGCACCCATAACGCTCTTACCTCTCCTGAAGATATCTGTTAGCTCGGCACTTCCATGTTTAAGCTCAATTTGATATCTTACGTGCTCATCTGGATCTACGAACCTCAGATTATCCCTTATCCATCCCTTTGCAGCATTTATCACAATGCTCTCGAGGTCTATGGTTTCACCAGCGAATGATGTTGTCGCTCTATCCCCAAATACTATGAGCATGGGTTTTATTACCCTTCCACCGCCGAATTGTGGTTCAGTAACGCCTGCCGAGAGTAAAGACTTATCGGCATTATAGTGAAGGATTCCACCAAACTTCTTGAGATACTCCTTATTGAGTTCTAGAGCCACTCTCTCCATTATACCATCTGTGATAGTATCAGGATGACCTTTTCCCTTTCTCTCCACTATTTCAATAGGTTGTAGATCCATTGGGAGTTTATTACATTTAGAAACCTTAAGGTAGCTCATGAAATCACCTGAAAGAGATCAACAGAGAAATTGATAAATAATTCCATGATGGGCTCTCAACTGAACCTCAACTTAAGGAGAAGGTAGGGAGCTTCATAGGGAACTAAGGTCCGATCCTCCTCCCGAGGATCATTTTCTCACCCCCCTACCTTCTCTACGTATATATTTTTTCGAAAGCTATATTTAAATATTTCTACAAAATATGAAAAAATAATTAATTAAATCTATCTACTATTTTAATATGTATGTTTTATTTAATGGTTAATTTCTTAAAATAGGATTATATTAATACTGGATTTAGGCAAAGCTTTTTATAAAAGCTACTAATATTTTAGCTTGATATTACTTAGGAACTATTATAATGAGCCTTATTGCGGAAAATGCTGTAAAAATGACCCTTATAATAATAACGACTACAGGCCTATGTAACCTTAACTGTTCCTACTGCGGAGGAAGCCTCCCTCCATCACTAGTACCTATAAAGGAGACTTACGATCTCCAGTTACTCATCGATTTCATTAGAAAAAAGAGGGCTGATGTTGCTTTTTATGGAGGGGAACCCCTAATCAATTCGAACTTGATAATGAGGGTTATGGATGAACTTGGCGAGGGCAGACATTATATAATACAAACGAATGGAACCCTCTTCGAGAACCTACCTCTAGATTATTGGTTAATGTTCGATACTATATTGCTATCCATAGATGGAAGAGAGTATGTCAACGATCATTACAGAGGGAAAGGTAACTATAAGACAGTACTTAGGACGGCGAAGCTGCTCAGATCTGCTGGATATGATGGCGATCTCATTGCTAGGATGACACTCTGGTACCTAAGCGATGTATATCTAGATGTCACCCACCTACTGAATTTAGGGTTATTCGATCACGTACACTGGCAGCTCAATGTGATATGGACAGATCGATGGGGTTTCATAAAGTGGGCAAAAGACTCATATTTACCTGGTATAAGGAGACTTATTTCATTATGGATAAGGGAAATGGAAGGTGGCCGCATTCTGGGCATTGTACCCTTCCTAGGTGTGATGAAGGTAGCGCTGTTTGGAGAATGGAGAAGTCCTCCATGCGGAGCAGGCAAAGATACCTTTACCGTCCTACCCAATGGTAAGATAATAGCTTGTCCCATAGCAATTGATAGTCAATGGGCTTATGTGGGAAGTTTAATGGACCATGAGATACGCAAAGTTGAGATAGGGGAACCTTGCACAAGCTGCGAGTATTTCAGATATTGTGGTGGGAGATGCCTCTATGCATACAAGGAGAGGCTTTGGGGAGAGGAAGGATTCAAGGAGGTTTGCCATGTAACTAAGGAGACAATAAAATCTATCCTAGATGTGGAGGGAGAGGTCAGGAAATTCATAGAGGAAGGTAGGGTTGATAAGGAAAGCCTATACTATCCTCCTTACGATAATACTACTGAGATAATACCTTAGGTGATTCCGGTGGATTGGGAGGATCTCCTAATCGAGGCATTTTCCAGCAGAACTAGGTTGAATATAATTAAACTGCTTTGGAGATCAGGAGGAATGAACATAAGTAGAATAGCCCGTAGCCTTAATGTGTCTTATAGTTCAGCTGAAAATAACTTGGAGGGTCTTAAAAGAGCTGGTATAATTGAGGAAACTAGACTAGGAAGGGTTAGGATCTATAAGTTATCTGATAGGAAGGAGGTAAGAGATTTATTGAGGTGTATACTACATCATGAGCTGGAGGATTTTTGAAGGAATAGCGAGGGAATACGATAGCTGGTATGATAGAAATTGGGAAATCTATCAGATGGAGCTTTCCTGTATAAATTCGCTAATTGGCAAGAATAGGGGATCTCCCTGCTTGGAAGTGGGAGTAGGTACTGGAAGATTTGCTGAGCCGCTTGGTATAGAAGTTGGTTTGGATGCTGCTCTTTCTCCCCTCCTAATCGCTAGAAAGAGAGGTATAGAGGTAGTTCAGGGTCTAGCCGAGAATCTACCCTTTACAAGCTCATCTTTCCGATGCTCAATAATGGTCGTTACTCTGTGCTTCATTGAAGATCCTCTTATAGCTCTGAAGGAGATAAAAAGAGTTCTTCGGAGGAGAGGTGAGCTATATCTATGCTTCATCCCGAGAGAATCACCCATGGGTAGGAAGTATACGATTAGAGGATTGAAGGGAGACCCTATATATTCAAAAGCCAATTTTCTCAGGAGAGATGAGGTATTAGATCTACTATCCTCTATTAATATGCTCCCAATGAGAGAATGTCATACATTAATAGATGAAGGAGTTCCAAACTTCATATGCATGGAGGCGATATCAACATGAGATTGAGTTCCTCTGACGCTGTTTTACTAGTTATTGATATGCAAGAAAGCTTTAAAGATGCTATACAGGGTTTTGACAGGATTTTCCATTCGATTCTATTCCTCGAGAGATCTTTAAAGGAGTTGAAAGTGCCTATAGTTGGAACTGAGCAGGTTCCTGAGAAGCTTGGAAGAACATTAAGGGAGATAGAGTCTTATTATGATGAGAAGTTCCCTAAGAGCTCCTTTGACGCACTTAGGGAGAGTAAGGTAAAGGAGTATTTAGAGGAATTAAACAGAAAGCAGATCCTCCTGAGTGGGATAGAGACCCATATATGCGTAATGCAAACTGCCTTAAGTGCATTATCCCAAGGCTTCGATGTCCACTTGATATATGATGCAACGGGATCTGCTTTCAGGGAAGATAAGGAGATAGCTATCAGCAGGCTTTCAGAAGAAGGGGTTAAGATAGTAACCTCTGAATCCTTAATCTACGATATGATGGGAAGTTCTGAGCATCCTTCCTTCAAGAAGATAGTACAATTAGTGAAAGAATATAGAAAGAAAAGATAAAATAAAGGAAATTAGAACCAAGTTACGTAGATATTTAGGACCATGGTCTTCGTTTCTTTTCTCTTCTTACATAATTTAGCCTATTCCTGTTACTATCTTTGTACTCGGTTCTAGTCTTCTTAATCACCACTTTCTTCCTTCTCTTGGATCTCTCTATGAATGCATTACTCTTAGACTCCTTATATGCTACATATCCGGCGGCTAAAACTATAACTGCTCCAATACCAACAGCTATTCCTATGTTGTCGTAGCTAAATCCTCCTAAAGTGGCAGAATTAACTGTCTTCGGTATTAAAACCTTAACCTTAGCGGAGACCCAAGAGGACCACGCGCCCTTATCGTCCTTCACTTTGAATTTCACCACGTAATCTCCACTCTTCGTGTAGGTATGGTTTAGAGGTGCGTGAGGGATAGAGTTTCCTTCTAATGGGCCGCTTACCTTCTTGCCATCACCGAAGTCCCAGTAATAGGATACTACTTGACCATCTGGATCTACTCCCATTCCTTGAAAGACAAATGTCCTGTTATCTAACGTTTTTACTTCGATTATGGATGCTTGAGGATTTTTATTCCCCTTAACCGCTATGCTCAAGGTATAGTACGGAGAAGAAGCACCCTTAGAATCTGTTGCTCTGACTTTTACAGTGAAGGCACCCTCCTTTCTATATGCATGAGATATCTGTGCGCCACCTTTCTGAATAGTACCATCACCAAAAATCCATTCAAATGATATGCTATCTCCTTCTGGATCCGTAGCTGTAGCTCTAAAGTATACAGTGCTACCTACACTTGGTTCTTTTGGAGTATATTTAACTGAAGAAATTATTGGAGGCTTATTTTTGGGTTTAGGTTTACTCTCCAGTCTGACAAAAACCTCTTCCGTTGCTGCTTCAGAATACGCGCCTTTGTCGTCCTTAACTCTAACTTTAACTGTATAGGTTCCTTCCTTGGAGTATATGTGGGTGACCTTCACGAGATTCGGGCCGCTTACCTTCTTGCCATCACCGAAGTCCCAGTAATAGGATACTACTTGACCATCTGGATCTACTCCTTCGGCTATAAATGTTACTTTCTTTCCCGGTTCTACGGGATTAGGTGATATATCTTTTAGTTCAACAACGGGATTATAATTTGACTTTTTAATACTTATAGTTGCTACCCTACTCGAACGCTTATAGCATTTATCTTGTACTGTTAGGTTAACTAAGTAAGATCCGTAATCACTATAAGTATGGCTTATTGTTATCTTAAATGTAGATTTCCCTAGCTTGTATAGCATACCTCCCCTCTTAAGGAGAGTACCATCACCCAAATTCCACGTCCAATCCTGTATATTATTCCCTGATAGCGACTCTGTATCTACTTCTATGATCCCAGTTATCTCCACAGTTTTTCCGTATACCTTGGAGACAGATATATCGATAATGCGCGGATTATTATCGACAGAGCA
>JAVALV010000127.1:0-3145 GCA_032159055.1 Thermoproteota archaeon
TCTGCAACCACACCCTCAGGTACGGCGCTGAATAGATCAGCGGTATTACCCTCTCCCCAGTCTTACCCGATACCCTTATCTTGAATCCATATTCCGTGAATTCCAAGTCCTTGATCCTAAGTGAGCGTAGTTCTCCTATTCTCAGTGCTCCCTCATAGAGTAAAGCCACGATTGCCTTACTCTTGGGCCTACCAGCCGCCTTTATTAGCGCCTTTACTTCCTCCAGTGTGAGGATCTTGTCTCTCAGGTCCCTCATATCCCTATTCCTACTTGGCTTGATGGATTCCCAAGCATTTGTAAGCTCCCCTCTGGACCATCTCACGAATGTTTTGATCCTTGTCAGGAAAAGATCGACCGTTGTCTCCTTGTAATCCCTACTAGCAGCCTCCAAGAACCTCCTGATGTCTTCCTTACTCGCCGATGAAGGATCGACCTTAGTGAACCTCCACCAAGCCTCTAGGGCCTGGGCATATGTGAACTTGGCATGAATAGACGATCTCTTCTCTATGAACATCACTTGGAGCTTCCTAGACAGGTCTTCAGGGAGTCTGGAGATCAGGAGCCCGACTGCCCTCTCCTTCCTATCAATTAAGCCCACATGTCTGGAGGCCACGGTTGAATAAAATACTAACGTTTAGGAGTACTCTCTCCACGTGTAGCCGCATTTAGTGCATGTATAGATCCTAGTTGGAGGCTCATCGGCTGCCCTAGTCTGAACTATTTGGAGATAAGCTCTGTCATTTCCGCATTTAGGGCACTTAGCCTCAACCACCGGGGCTGACATCTTCTTCCCTCCCTCAACTATCACCACATCGTCGTTATCTGAAGCGACCCTCGTCGTTACCGCAGTTGATTTGCCCGGATTTTCCTTCATTTCGTAACCACAGCTTGGACAATAATAGATAAGCCTATTTCCAACTTTTTTAGGTCTCATCAGGGTTCCACACTTTGGGCAAAACATTTTGCCTCAAGGCTACCAGAAAGAAGCCTATATAAGTTATGGTGTATTGAACCCATCGATAGGAATGAAGGTCCTGAGAAGTGTGAGGAAGAAAAGGGGAAAACAGTTAGCGATAATAGTTGATGGCCCTAATATCCTGAGGAAGGAGCTAGGGATAGATTTGGAGGAAATTAGGCAGCTCATTGAGAATGAAGGTAGGATTAGAATAGCAACCGTTGTCTTAGATAGAAAAGCTCCTGAAAAGCTTGTAGAGGCTGTTGTAAATGCTGGATTCAGGGCAGTAATATCTACTGGTAAGGTAGAGGTAGATTTCACAATAGCGGCGATGGATTCCATATATAACGATAAGGTAGACTCCTTGGTCTTAGTTGCTAGGAGTGCCGCCTATATGCCCATAGTTCATAGGGCTAAAGAAGAAGGGAAGGAGGTTATAGTTATAGGAGCTGAGCCAGGATTTAGTACGGCTTTGAAGAAGGCAGCAGATCTCTACATATCACTCCCAACCTCTGTCTCGGAAGATCTTACCAAGTCTAAGGGTAACAAAGAAGATTGAGATGGCGAAGATCATTGCTCCCATCTGCATGGATAGGAACCTAATCAAACCTATAGCTCCCTCCATATATTGACCGATAAAATAGAAGGACATCCAGAGAGAGAGTATGAGCCCAGCACCCATTATCTTCTCAAAAGCATCGACCTTCCTTACCGCTATACTCTCTATGGCACTGCCAGCGAACATGAGGACTAAGGAGAGAGCCATGAACCCACTCGCTTCCTGAAAGAGCTTTGCCATTATGAGTTCAAGTGGGTAATTCTGAGCTGCAAGAGACGTAGCCCTGCTATAGGAGAAGAAAAGCGAGATAAGTATGCCGAATATTCCCATTATAAAGGAGAGAAGGCCTATCTGCTTTCCAAAATAGCCTACTCCTCTCCTCAGTTTATCAGATAAATTGAATCCCTTGTCTAGAAATATAGTGCCTACAACGACCAGAGCTCCTATATATAAATATCTCTGAAGCTCTAATACGGAGAAAATACCTGCTAAGAGGAGTAAAGCTCCAGGTAGACCAAAGAGAAGAGCTCTAGAGGTAGGGGATTTCATGAGCTTCTCGAAGTATCTCTTCAAAAGTATATAGGTGTGTTCTATCTCCCTGCTTTGTTGAACTATTACCCTCCTAACACTCCTTATTGGAGCGTATCTCATGAGCAGTGGTATTACAAGCTCATCATCGGCTCCATCCGACACTAAGATTATGCTATCCGGACTAAATTTATCTACAACGAGCTCTATCTGTCTTTTTATCTCTTCATCAGCCAGTAGTTCACTTTTAGGGTGACCTGTGATTGTTACCACTTCGACTGAAGTTGAAGAATCGGGGAATAACTGCCTAACCTCATCATAGACCTTCACAGCACCAAATATGGCATTTGCGTCAGCCTCTGTGGGATCAGCTAGGGCTAACTTAGATGCGGCTTCTATATTGGCCTCCTTACCTAAGACGGGACCCCTTATTCCTGTTTTGACCCCTAGGTCATCGTCCCTATCGACGCAGACTATGAGTATCTTCTCTTTAAGCTTCTCCTTTCCCATCCTTGCGGATTAGGCCATCATAAGATAAAAAGTTCAACCACCTGCAGGTTTCTCGAGGAGTCCAAGCTCCATCAACACTTTAAGCTCATCTATAGTCAGCTTTTCTCCCGCTTTATATTTCCTGAAGGCTTCTTCAGCTAGCTTTTCCTTTAGTTTCCTCTCAGTCTCCTTGTTACTCGATACTATCTTCTCAAATCTATGCCTTATTTCCTCTTGTATAGATTTGATCTCCTCCCTGATCTTCTCCATCTCATTTCTCATTTCATCAACATGTTTGCTCTTCTCATTAATTATCTTACTGATTTCATCGATTTCTTCCCTTCTTCTATCAAGTTCCTCTTTCTCCTTTGTTATATACTCATATATCCCCTTTAATTGATTCTTTATCTCCCCTATCTTCTCTCCCGAATCTCTAACGAAAAATCTCCACCTCTCAGCTTCAGCCATCATCTCTATTAGCTTTCTCTTAAGGGCTTTAGCCCTGTTTAAGTCCTGTAACATTGCTTCATATTGACTAATCTGCATAACTATATCCCTTTCCTGATCCTTCGTGAGAGGGGAGGTTTCTATTCTCCTCTCAAGCCTGGAAATTC
>JAVALV010000128.1:0-3172 GCA_032159055.1 Thermoproteota archaeon
ATTCAACTGGTTCGTAGTGCATGGGATACCTCATATCCCAAGCTAGGATCTCGCTTGGGTTACTCGGGTTGGGATACGCGTACCATTCACCGTACTTCTGCTTCATCCTTATCACAGCTTCTTTAAAGCCTACCTGCTCGACAAGGCTCTTGAGTTCCTGAATGAACTTATCCTTGACTTTAACCCAGTCATAATAGCCAACATACTTGATCGTCTTTCCATTAACTTTCTTAGTTCCCTTGAAGTATGGCTTGAGGTACTTGGCCTTGCCCATATTCACCACTTCCTCATCGTAGTAGAAGCTCTCGCATAGGGGACACCTTATCCCCAGTTCCTCATAGTTCATTACCTTAGCTTCGGTTCCTGAAAAATCTACTATCTTTCCAACAACTTTCTCGTACCATAAAAGCTCTTCCGGGCTCTTGGCTCCAGTAAACAGATCGGCCATTCCGGACCAAGCTCTCTTGTAGAACTTGCCTATGAGGAAGTTATGCCCAGGTATGAATGCAGGTCTCCATTTTCCGCTCTTAGCATCCCTCACTTCGCCGCTCTCTCCAGTTATGTTGACGGTCCTTCCATCTAGCTCCTCACCAACCATGTACTCTCCCTGTGGGAATGTAAAGCTCAGCTTCTTGCCTAAGGTCTTTGAGAGGGTCCACAGGTTATAGAGTATCCTTATGTTCTTAGGCCACGTCCAAGCCCAGTCCTTGTGCATGAGGTACTTCCTATCCAAGATGCCATCTATATCATTCTCCCCTCTGAGCAGGGGCTTTCTACGCTTGGACAGGTTCCTGTGATAGTACCAGTCATACATACCATTGTATAGATCTACAGCAAGGTCTATCTCCTTGTAGATTAGCTCCGGATCCACATAGGCGTAATCTGGATCTGGGAACCTGTTTGTGGCGTAATCCATGAAAGGCTCTATCTTCCTCTCATAGAGGTCAACGAACTCTCCCGTATGCGGGTTCTTTATCGCTACCTTCTCGCTTCTCTTTCCATAGACTAGGCTTGGCATCTTCACTATCCCATATCTCTTGAAGTAGTCCCATAGCTTGACCATTATCCATAGATCAGGCTTAGCTTCTCCAGCCGGTGGGATGACCCTATCCTGCCACTGAATCCAGCGATTGCTATTGGTTATAGAACCATATTTCTCGTACTGGAATGCTCCTGGGAGCAAAACATCAGCAAACGTTGAGGTCTCGGTCTCCCACAGATCTACCACAACCAGCAATTTGAGCGAAGCCAGAGCTTGATATGTGGTGAGGGCATCCCCATCACTTACCGCTATATTCTCTGCCATTATCATCGCTGCCTTTATCACATTATCGAAGATAACACCCTGCCACCAAGTGTTCTCCGTATATCCCTTCCCGAACGGGAAGTCGCTTATCACTGTTCCGTTCTTAGGATCACTTTCAGGATCTGTACCAACGAATATACCCCAAGTTAGCTCAAAGCGACGCCAATTCTGGAACCACCAAGACCACATGATCTTAGTTGAGTTAACTCCATTCTTTGGTCCGAAGCTGCTCCCTGCCCAATCTGGTATCTCCCAGTGCCAGGCATCGGGGAAGCCCTGATTCTTCCAATCCTGATAAACCCTTATTTGTAGCGGGCTTGAGGGTTGCTTTATGTAACCAGGAAGTATGTGGGACAGGATGCACATATCCGTCGTTCCCTGAACATTGCTGTGACCTCTGTACGGATTGAGACCACCACCAGGGAACCCCATGTTTCCCAAGGTGAGTTGGACTAAGGTGCTCATCCTAGTTATCTGGGTTCCCACGTGATGCTGTGTCTGACCCATAGCCCACTGGATGGATCCAAATCTCTTGAAATTAGTTGTCACTCCACTGTTCTCGACGTATGTCCTGGCAATGAGCCTGAGCTTATCCACGGGTATACCAGTGATCTTGGAAACTTCCTCAGCTGTGTAATCCTTGGACATATCCTTGAACTCCTTTATCTCATTCAAGTCGACATTAAATCTAGTTGCAAATTCCTTGAATGTGTCTAGCTCATCTACAGGCGGGCTTCTCTCCCAGAAAGCGTAGTGGAGGATGTACATGAGGAATGCTAGATCCGATCCTGGCCTGAAGAACGTGAATATATCGGCTTGGGAGGCAGTCCTATTATACCTAGGATCTACCACTATAAGCTTAAGCCCTCTCTTTTTCCCTCTTAGGGTATGTCTCATGCTGACTGGGTGATTCTCCGCTGGATTACCACCAAATATGAGGTATGCAGCCACGAACTGAGTATCTATGAAGGTTTGAGTCTGGGCTCCGAAGCCAACGGTGCCAGCAAGTCCGGCTACCGTTGTGGAGTGGCATCTCCTAGCGTCGTGATCTATGTTATAGCTTCCAAGCATAGTCGCAAGCTTCTTTATAATATAAGCCTCTTCATTCGTCAATTTAGCCCCAGCTTCTATCCAGAGCGGGAACTTCTTTCCCTCATAGTAGTAACCATCGCTCTTTCTCGGGTTCCACCCGACTTCATCCAATATTTTCTTCATCCTCTCTGCTATATAGGTGAAGGCTTCATCCCAAGTTACACGCTTCCAAATAGGCTTATATTTCTCTAATACCGCCCTAAGCTCGTCCTGGTTCCTTACTTTCTTAAGTTCCTCGACGGGAGGCTTTGGATTAACTCTTATCATCGGATGCCTTAATCTCCTAGGATTATGCTCTCCGAATAGCTCTAGTGATGCCTCTCCTTTGGGACATAGCTTTCCTTCATTTAATGGGTTGTCTGGATCACCTTCTAGATGGACAACACTGTCACCATGCTTATAGAAAATTATCCCGCAGCCGACAGAGCAATATCCGCAGACACCCCTGACTTCTCTAGTTATCTGAAGGTTTTTCTGGCCTATCTCACCAAGATAATACTTCTTAGGCTTAGGGAGGCCAAGTACCTTCCTAGTAGCATTAGAGAATAGCAGAGAAACGGCTCCTAGACCTGCCGCTTTGAGAAAGGTCCTCCTTGACATATTCAAATTTTCAATCAAATTCTGCACCTCCAATAATGGGGAGCTCTAAAAGGCTCTTAGGTGAGAACGTAATCATTATAAATTATAAGTATTACGTTATCTAGAATTTATCGTTCTTATTTTTACGATAAAAAGGACTATGTGTAATTATCATTAATCTAATATCGGAGAATA
>JAVALV010000129.1:0-3670 GCA_032159055.1 Thermoproteota archaeon
TAGATGTAAATACCACGGATGTCACTGGAATCCCTCCGTTCAATGTAACCCTTAGGGTGAAGGGACCCGGGAAGTTAGTGGCAAGCTATGGCAATGTGACTGCTGTACTTAGCAGCGAACTTGCAACCACAAAGGGAGCAAGTACGGCTCTCACCTCAGCAGGGCCTGCTACCGTCACAATCAGTACTTCGATGTCGCATACTTCCTCAGACTCATCTTCACCTCGACCCTCGCCTCTAACTTCAACTTCCGCTGCAGCTCCGGCCTACTCAGGCCTATCGATAGCCCTACCCATAATAGCCCTAGCCGTCATTACAGCGGCCATAGTAATTGCCCTCAGGCAGGCGCCTAGTAAACCGGGATCAGGATCAGAATCTAGATCAGATGAAAACAAGCTAGATTAGGCAAATGGAACAGTTTAGTGAGGTAAAGCTGGAAAGTAGCTTAGTTAGAAGCTTTTAGGATGGTTCTCAGATCTATGGGGAAGGCAAAGCGGGATCGGGTAAAAAGATCCCCATCCGTTAAGTTCTTAGCTACATTAGGGACTTATCGGTGATGGGGTCAGATAACAGCAAGGGCTCCCGTAGGAAGGTTGGCATCTTGGGGGAACTGAGGGCAATCCTGTCTGGAACCCCTAGGTGCGCTTACTGTGGCAAACCCATAACAGGAAAGCCCTATGTTTGGAGGGGGAAGAAGTTCTGCAGTAGGGAATGCAAGAGGAAATATAGAGAGGAACTAGCAAAGAGGAAGAGGAAGAACAAGGGGATCAGGCTTCCAAAGGATACCTTCGAGGCAATCTACTGGAGAAGATCCTGATTCTATTCAATCCAATCTAATCTACGGTTAAATTCTCTCGTATCCCTTCACTACACCCTTTATCGCTTTTTTACCACAAGCTTTTATATCAGTCGTTTATGAGCTCTATGCTCACTCTAAAGTTTTTCTCGAACTCCTATTGAAAACCAATTTTCATATGGCGGTCCATGCCTTGTTTTCGTTATCTTTATCCTTCTCTGCATTAAAATCCCCCTTAATCTTTCCAATGAGATAGCATATCCCTAAAAGAGTGGAATAAAGGAAAATGTCTTTAAATGATTAGGCTATGAGATGAGTTAAATAGGAGCAAAATGGATAGGTAAATCTGTAGCTGATATCTGGATTACTTAGATATATGAAGCCTTTATTTTTCCTCTTCTAGTAGTAAATTGTAAATTTTTACAAGTAATGGCTTCAGAGAGGGTAATTCATTTTTCACTATTTCCCACACAATTTCGTAATCAACTCCGTGATAAAAATGAATGATTTTATCACGGGTTTTCGCCATTGAGGACCAAGGAATCTCCGGAAACCTTTCCTTTACTCCTCTTGGTAACTGTTTTGATGCCTCTCCTATTACCTCAATCTTCCTCACAACAGCACTTGCTGTTTTATCGTCACTTATCATATCATCAAAACCCATACCTTCTGTAAATTCCTCAATTTTCTCAATTGCATCAATTATATCTTTTATATAAAGACTGGCTCTTCTCTTCATCTTCATACCGGTACAACCTCCTTTAACACGTCGTCTTTTATTTCCTTTCTCAAAAGTTTTGCTCTTACAAGGTCAACTTTGCATCCAAGCAATTTTTCAAGTTCATCCCATAGCTCAAAGAACTTAAAACCAATAGGCCTTTCAATCTCAACCAAGATATCTACATCGCTTGTCTCACTCTGGCTGTTTCTTGCATAGGAACCAAAGATCCCAATAATTACAACTCCATACTTTTCTCTTATTTCCTCCTTCCGTTCTGTAAGTAACTTTTTTATCTCTTCAATTGTCTTCATAAGAAACAACCTCCTCAGGTGGAATTTGGCGAGGGTGGAAGGGAGACTTCAAAATCAAAATTCTCCTGAAAGTCATGTTTCTCCAGCATCCTGCTATGGAAGATCATAGTTGATTCAAAATAATCCCAAACTATTGGTAAAACCCACCTTAGAAATGCATAAGCAGCTCTTCCTCGTTCATTATCCCGGGCACGGGAAGAGTTAAAGTAATCAACTATTCTTGCTTCTCTTTGCCTCAAATAACTCACCATAGCTCCTATATAATACTCATCGTATTCCTTACCCAGCATCTTCTTATAAGTCTGTCTTACTCTTTCTGTAAAATTTAATTAAAGCAATCTAGTGAGAGTTGAAGAGGCCGCTGTATATATTCAATAATAGTTTCGAATGGAAAGAGGGCCTTTCTGCCCTCTTCCTTTTTCTTCTGGTGTTGATTAATCATCACAGATTTGTTCCTTGCTTCCCGCCGTGAATCTACCTTAAGAGAGAGTATGAGGTACACTACAGCAAATCTTTAACCTTATCGGTAACACAATCATTTAACCGTTGAGATTTGTATAGAAACCCTCCCTTAACTTTTTGTACTATTAACTTGTTTCTGCTCCCTTTAGCTTACAAAATTAGAGGTTTAACTCAGTTCCTTAGGGATCTAATTTAAATGAGCTTGAGAAGTCAAACTCAGCAGACCTCTCGCTGAATAAGAATTTTTAATCCTAAGAGTATCTATACTTGGTGAGAGGCCATGAGCTGGTGGTATTACTGGTGGCCTTGGATATGGTGGGGAGGGAGAGGTAGGGGCTGGTGTTGGTGGTTCTTCATCCTTCCAATGCTGAGCGGGCAGTATCCATACGCTATGCCATGGTTCCCATTCTGGCCACCCTATTCCTCCGAGAAGGAATATCTAGAGAGACAGAGGGATTACCTGAAGAGGGAGCTTGAGTATATAGAGGACAGGCTAAGGAAGCTGGGATCCCAATAAGCACACTTCCTCTTCTCTTTTTTGGGCAATGCAGCACTTCAGTTTCGCTGGTAGTATGTTGATGTCGAAATGAAGCTCAAATTGATAGATGTGAGTCCCCTAGAAGCCCTCCCAATAGTTCAGTTTGTCGAGGATGCATCAAAGCGCCTAGGCATCGAAGACTTCACCTTGGTGCTGCTGAGGGGAGAAGGTAATCTGAAGAAGGAGTTAGGAGATAACTGGACTCCGGACACTGCAGATTTTTATGCACTTCACATAGCCTTAGATACTCCTACAGTTTATGTGAGGCTTGACTTAGCTGATAGAGATCTCCTCACCTCAGCCATATATCACGAGCTCGGGCATGCACTCCTTCATGGCTCGCCTGAGTATTATAGGATCCCAGTCCCTCTTTCCCTCCTGAAGCTCGGATCCCTTGCCGCTCGCATCCTCTACCTCCTATCCATCGCTGTGAAGGACTTCGAGGTGTCGAGACTGCTCGCTTCTAGGGGATTATCAGAGACTCAGAATCCCTTATTAAGGGAGATGCTTCGCCCCGAACCTATTCCTTGGGACATCCTTGGGAGGGAGGAACTAACGCTGGCCTTAGCTTCTTCTATGAAATCAATCATGTTCTCCATTCCATTAGTTAACGAAGGAATCATCAAGCGCTCCCTCAAGGTTCCAGACCAGCTCCTTCAAATGGCCCTCAACCTGTCGAGGGAAATGGGTTACGATACAATGGAGAACATAAGGCTCGCCTCAGCTAGATTTCTCGAATTGGTGATGCATTTTCACTTATGAATTAATCCAAGAATTGAAGCGCATCGATACCATCGGAGTGCCATCTCGCTATAGGGAATTGAATGCCATCGTCACACCCTC
>JAVALV010000130.1:0-2904 GCA_032159055.1 Thermoproteota archaeon
TATTTCTTCTAATGAGACTTTCTCTTTTGCTATTTTGCCAAGGATATCCCTCTCAGGCAATTTATCATCTACCATGATAACCAATGTGCCTTCCTTCGATTTCTTCAGATCGATTAGCCCCTTCCTTCGGCCTTCCCCTATGGCAACATTTAGCTCATCCCGATCCATCTTCTCTTTAAGGTCTTCAAGTAGAATCTTCCCTCCTTTCTCCTTTAGGATAAGAAGTAACTTTTCCTCTGGAAGTCCCTCTCTTAAATGCCTCCATCCCCTCTCTGAGAGAGTAACGTATTTCCTCTTCTTCTCCCTAATATCAACTAATCCTTTTTCTTTAAGAAGAATAGACCATGCTGAGACTTTGCTTTTGTCCAATCCTAAATCCTCTAAGTGAGCAACTCCTCCCTTAGCGTAAAGTTTCTTTAGCAGCTCTATTTCTCCCTTAGAAAGGTAAACTTCCATTTCTTAACACCCCAATTGATCACAGAGAACAATCATAAGCATGACTAATCAACATTCCCTGTACAACTAGTTAGCTATGAACCTTGCATAGTATATGTTATCCCTATCCCTAATCACTCTCACCTTTAACATAGCACCTAGCTCAACGGGAGGAGCCCCTAATACCGTCAGGATCCTTCCCCTAGCTGAAGCTAAAATTTCACTTTTTTTGAAGCCAGGAGCCATTACTTTAGCCACCAAGATCTCGCCTTTAATGATGGGCTTTCTAATGGGCCTGACCTTCCTAATACCGAAATCCTCAGGCTTTAGTATCAATCTTAGCCCATATTCGCTCTCCCATTCCTTTAATTTTCTGTAAAAATCCTTCCATTTCATTGGCCTTATCCCTTTAGGCTTTCTACCACCTCTATAGGCCTCATATTTTTGTATACCTAGGGGAGGCCACCTTTTACCTGCTCCTATTCTCAGAGCGAATTCTATGAGGTCAGGTATATCGTCATCATTAATTCCAGGAACCCAAACTGGAGCTATTAGAAGATCTATTGAACTCTCTGCTATTAGCTTAGCGATCTTTAGAATGCGATTTAGCTTAAGCCAAGGAGATCCTGAGAGATATCTAGCCTTCTCTTCATTAAGGGAATCTATACTTAGGTTTATTCTATCCATCCCTGCTCTTTCCAGCTTCTTAATAAGGCTAGGAGTTAGCATAGGGCCGTGTGTTTGGGACGAGATTATTTTAACCTCAGGCATCTCTCTTATTCTCTCTACGAGTTCTACTATATGAGGATAAGTAAATGGATCTCCTACTGTATCTATATGAGCCTCTATGTCATCTATTGCTTTCTCTTCCACAAGAGCTGCGAACCATTCCATCAAGTACTCGAGATCTACTATGTATTCCGACTGCCTCTTCAGAGATTTAGGGCCGGCATCTGTAGAGCAGAATATACACGAAAGGACGCATGTGGAGACAGGCCTCACCTGCACTAAATTAGTGCCCCTATCTATTAATCCGAAGGCAACCGATCCTATGAGAGGTATACCAGAACTCTTCTCTATCCTAATGAGATTTCGAGGCATGTACTCTCTCCTTGAACTTCTTATATTTACGAATTCACTATCTATGTGATGAGGATACTAGCTGCCTCCGATATACATGGAGCGGTGGCGATGTTAAAATATATGCTAAGAAAAGAGAATGCTGATATTCTGGTATTAGCGGGAGATCTCTCTAATAACTCTTTAAATGAAGCGAGAAATGTGTTGCAGGTAGCAAGGAGCTATAATATGAGTGTGGTGTTCGTACCTGGTAATATGGATCCTCCTGTCTTGTTAGATACGGAATTCTTTGAAGGAGCCGTTAACCTTCATGGTAAGGTGGAAGATATCCTAGGAATAAGCTTTGGAGGAATCGGTGGTGGAGGGATATCCCCATTCAATACGCCCATAGAATTCGATGAAAAAGAGTTCTGGCAGAAGCTAAGTAATTTGGATGATATCGACATATTAATAAGTCACGTTCCTCCTTACAAGACGAGACTTGATGTTGTAAAACCCGGGATGCATGTAGGCTCGAAATCCCTCTTGAAGTTCTTGAAAGAAAGACAGCCCATCTTATGTATATGCGGACATATTCATGAAGCTTATGGAACAGATTTCGTTGGAAGAACAGCGTTAGTCAATCCTGGCCCCCTAATGTGGGGCAGGTACGCGATAATAGAGCTTCATGATAGGAACGTAAGACTCGTGCTTAGGAAGCTCGACTGATGTTTTTATTTTGCATCTATATATCTCCAAGATAGAAATGAATGTAAAGGAGCTTACCCTCTCAGCGATGGGAGGGGCCCTTTATGCAATAATTGGGTATCTTAGCTGGCTGGGCCTTAATTTCTACGGCGTTAGATTCTGGCCTGCAGTAGTGGTACCTGCTACTTTCGCGTGTCTCTATGGCGGATGGGTTGGTGGATTGTCTGCAGCCATAGGCATATTTATTTCGGATATGGCCACCCATGGGAATGCCCTTCTCAGCCTTACGGTAGGAGTTCCGTCCAATTTTCTTGGTTTTTACGTTATAGGGGTGCTGAGTGGTAAAGATAGGTACTCCATTAGGAGATATATACCCGCATCCATTCTAGGTCTAATAATTGGACACTTAATAATAGGTTTCGGTCTTTTAGCATGGAGCCAAGTGTTCCCGCTCCCATTCCAAAAGGGAGTGACGCCTCTATCCATATATGCGGCTCTTATGATATCTTTTGTGACCTTTGCTTGGGAACTGCCTTTCGCTCTAGTGCTAGTTCCTCCTATAGTATCTGCAGTAAGGAGGTCATCACGAGGGTGAATCTTAATGTTTATAATTGGCTTAGATATGGGAGGAACTACTACTAAAGGAGTTCTAATATCTGAATCGGGAATTATTGGGAAGACCATAGTAGTTGCATCTGATCC
>JAVALV010000131.1:0-3080 GCA_032159055.1 Thermoproteota archaeon
GATAAGTTCATGGGAGAGATGGGAAGAATAGTGAAGCATGAGATCCCATTACCGATTCAGGGGGTGGAAGGAAGGGAGGGGAGTAAGGGGGACTTCAGCCCATGACCTGTAAGGATCACAACCGTAAGATCACGCCTCTCCAGTTTTCCCCCTCTTAACCATTTTTTATAGGCAGCGTAAGCTACTGCTGAGCTGGGTTCGACATAAAAACCGGATAGAGCGAGTTCATGGTAGGCATCTAATATCTCATCCTCGGCTACTACTTCAGCATCTCCACTGGATCTCAGCTCTTTGACCATGAGATTCAGAAGAGGAGGATTAGTACTTATCAGAGCATCAGCTATGCTCCTAATAGTTTCAGGAGGTGAGTAGGGTATTCCCTTAAGTTTATGATAGACGGGTGATACGATCTCTGACTGGCAAGCCACAATCTTGGGCATTTCATCTATCTCCCCGGAGGAGAGCAGGTGTTTGAACCCCTTTATAACTCCTAGTAACAGGGTACCCGCTGATACAGGAAGGAAGATGATATCTGGAGCTGACCAATTCAGCTGCTCATAGATCTCATAGGCCAATGTCCTCATGCCGTCCCTGAAGGCAGGATGGTAAACATGCCCTACATAGAACTTCCCCTCTTCCTCTTTCATCGCCGTTTCTGTTAATTTTTGCCTATTGCCTTCGATTTTTACGATTTCAGCGCCATAGGCTTCTATCTGTTGTACCTTAGAGCCACTCGCGCTGGCTGGCACGTATATTCTAGCTTTAATACCAGCCCGGGCGGAGTAAGCAGCGATGGAAGCTCCTGCATTCCCCGATGAATCCTCAGCCACAAATCCTTCCCTAGATAAAACCTCATCTCGAATAGCTGAGATTAGAGAGGAAGCACCTCTATCCTTAAACGAACCCGTAGGGTTAAGGAATTCGAGTTTAAACATGACCCCCTCCTTAAACCTGACAAGGGGTGTCCATCCTTCACCTAGGGTTACCAGATCCTTCCCTCTCAAGTACGGATATGCCTCTACATAGCGCCACATACCCATCTCGTGGTGCGCTATCTTCTCCCTCCTGAATGGCTCCTCTATAACAAGCTCCAAGACCGAATCGCATGGGCATCTAAAATCGAGGGGATTGCTTGTCTCATAATCGCACTCTTGGCATACTGCCCTATACCCAAGGACCATATCGCAATGACCTCTCCTAAATCATCTGTGCCCCTTTTATAATTATCCTCCATCATCATTATCAGAGGATCCCTAATCTGGGCCTGAGTAGATGTTAGTTAATTTGGTATAGGGGAAAGCTAATCATTAGTTTGAGCTCTTTCCAACGAGGAGGCTCCCAACTAGCCTAGCTATAATGCTACGTTACGCTGCGGGAGTGTATTGCGATTTATTGCCGTAACGATAACGATTAAATGACTAAAGAGGGAGATTAGCTTTATATTTATTGACCAGGTAGTCAATTAATAAGGGACCTATATGAGCGTAGTAGAGGAAGAGGTACCTCATCAAGAAAAATCAGTTAGGAAAGAGAGGATTGCCTTTCCAGTCCATGATCATATGGACTTAGATGATGTACTATTTGAACATTTCGGTCATGCTCCAGCTTATCTATTGGTAGATGTATCGGAAGACGGCAAGGTGATACGCACAGAGACTCTCGATAACATCTACCGAGAGGAGCATGGACCAGGCGTTGTCCCATCTCTACTCGCCAATGCAGGGGTTAACACCTTGATATGTAGAGGTATGGGGAGGAAAGCTGTGGATTACTTCCAGCAATATGGCATATCTGTGATAATGGGGGCCTATGGGAAGGTGAAGGATGTGTTGGACTTATATCTATCCGGCCGCTTAACTTCTATAGAGTATAGGCCCAGAGATAGGTGGAAGGAGGAACATGAATTTAGAGGGGAAGGAGGGTACGAGGAGGAAGGCTGAGTCTCCTCATGAAGTGAGGGAAAGGATAATAAGGGGGGCTATGAAGATATTCGCCAAGCAGGGATTCTTCAAGACCCCAGTTCATCTCATAGCTATGGAGTCTGGAGTCTCGAAGGGTTTGATCTTCTGGTACTTCTCATCAAAAGATGAGCTGATTCTGGAAGTAGCTAGAAGGAGCCTCCCTCTAGATCTGATGAAAGAATGCCTAGAAAGGGAGCTTGAAGGGAGGAGGCTCCTAAAATGCATTGGAGAGAAATACCTAGATAAGTATGAAAGCGATGAAATGAGACAGCTTCTTATACATACGATGGCCATCGAGGCGTTATATCCGGAGGTTAGGAGGAACATTAAGGAGTTATGTGAGAACCTCCTGAAGGAGGCGGCTAAGAGGGCATTCGGTGACGAGTCAAAGGAATCCGTAATCAGGATGAGAGGTTTCTTCGGTTCCCTACTTTGCTATGTTTTGAGGCCACCGAGCGATATAAGCAGCGATGAGTATTTGAATGGAGCCATAGATCTAGTATGGAGAAGCGAGGCTGCATGAAACCGATAGAAGCTCGTGATTTAGAGAAGAGCTTTGGGAAAGTAAGAGCCGTAAATGGTGTGAGCTTGTACGTAGATAAGGAGGAGATATTCGGCCTACTCGGACCCAATGGTGCCGGAAAAACAACCACCATTAGGATGATAACTGGTATAATACCTCCTGACAGGGGGAGTGCCCTCATTATGGGGTATGATGTCCTGAGGGAGCCTATGAAAGCTAAAGCCCATATAGGGGTAGTCCCTGAAATAGCAGCTCCCTATGTAGATTTGAGTGCTTGGGATAATCTAATGCTCGCTGGGAGGATATATCACGTTAGCGATCGTGAAAGGAAAACTAGAGCCAAGGAATTGCTGGAGGTATTGGGTTTAAGCGAAGCTGCACACAGGAAGGTCAAGGGATTTTCTAAGGGAATGAGGCAGAGGCTCCTGTTAGCGATGGCCCTCATCAGCGACCCCGATATACTAATCTTGGATGAGCCTACCTCAGGACTAGACGTAATAAGTGCTAGGATGGTTAGATCAATCATCCTAGCTCTTAGAAGGGAGGGCAAATCCCTCCTCCTCACGACCCATAATATAGAGGAAGCTGGTATGCTA
>JAVALV010000132.1:0-8397 GCA_032159055.1 Thermoproteota archaeon
GAGGATATCAGCTTGAGGGAGGAGCTCGCGGCTAGTATATGCGGCTTGGAACCTAGACTGGAAGGGCTGAGAGCTAGCGGCAGTCCTGACAGTATTAGTCCATCCCTAGAGTATACGGATGTCAACTATCAATCCTAAATCCCCTTCAATGATATCTCGGCACGTCAACTTCGCTCGGAAACCCTCTAATGTAGCGGAAGAGCGCGCGAGATCAACTTTATATCTCAATGTCTCATGCATACACACATGCCTAGGACTATAACTATATCCGATGATGTGTACGAGGAGCTTAAGAGGATCAAGGGAGATAGGAGCTTCTCTGAGGTTATAAGATCCTTACTCAGGAAGAGGAGCAACATAGATGTTCTTATGATAGCCTTCCGGACCAGAAGCGATGAGGAGGTCGCTGAGCTGAGGAGAGAGCTCAAGAGGGTGGAGAAATGGATGCGATTCTTGATACAAGCGTGATTATAGAGATATTCAGGGGGAACGAGAGGGTGAGGGACCGACTCGCTGAGATGGGCATGAGCTACGGTATATCGACTATAACGCTGTTTGAACTCTATTGCGGACGCTTAAAGCCAAAGGAGGAACTCATGCTGGAGAAGATCACTAAGATGCCCTTCGACGGGGAATCAGCTAGATTGGCGGGGAAAATCTACAGGGATCTGAAGAGGGAAGGTAAGGTCCCTCCCGCTAGGGATTTACTGATCGCAGCATCGGCCATAGCTCACGGGAAGTTGTTGGTGGCCATGGACTCTGACTTCGAGGTATTCAAAAGCTACGGGCTTAAGTTAGAGCTGATCAGATAGGAAATACCTAAATGTTTTCTACCCCCCAGTAAGAGTAAGGGTAAGCAGGGTAAAATCAGTTAGCATAGAACCGAACCAATTATGATCCCACATCTCTCTCGTAGCCATCATGTCGAGCTATAACTTCATCACGGGGACCTTCCCAAACATCTTGAGATCGACCATCTCCCCAGGTTTCGCATCGACCATTACGATTCTAACGCCTATGATCTTCTCCTTAACCTGACTCGCGGCTAAGACGTCTCTTATTAGTTTAGCTATCTCCTTACGAGGTGTTGATAGAGGCAGAACTACCATGTCCAATCCAGCGACGCAATACGGTGTGAGATATGCTAGGTTCCTGGCAGTCAACAGCCCCCTATATGCCATCTCCTTCAATAAATTATCCTCAGCCATGGGGAGCATAATCTCGTTAAATCCTGTGTACTTTAAGTTATAAGATGAGTCCGATATAGCTTTATTTATCTCGAGAATTGCGGATGCCGTTCCTGCTTCCATGAAAGGTGATTTAGATACCATGCTGACTACTTTAGCTGAGCTCTCTTCCATCCAAGGGCTGAGGGAGAAATCTATACCTATGTAGGGTATGCCTCCTTCATCCTCTAAGGCGAGGATCAGTTCTTTTTCCGCTTCTTGAAAGAGGATGGTCATTATTTGTCTCAAAGAGCCAGAGGGCTCCTCTAAGTCCTTGAGGAAACCGTAGAGGTCTGATGGGTAGAGAAGTGATGCGCTCATCCCAAAAGAAGAGCTCTTGGTAACCGGGAAGTAAGGCCCCTCAGATGGTTCTCCAGAGGATAGGGCGAACATGACATTAAATTCCGGTCCCATCTCCTCAGATATCCTATAGATGAGATCCACCGCTTGGCTTATAAGAGAGCTAGGAGGCTCCCTCCCTATTGAGAATGAGGTGAAGTATCCCTGCTTGATCAATTCCCAAGCCTTGTTCAACCCTTTAATTCCCTCTCCTGCATATACAGCTTTAAGTTCCACGTCAACATCATCTGAAGGTTCCCTAAGGACAACCCTAGAGGTAGAGGCATTAAGCCTGTTAGCTATCCTAAGGAGGACATCTGAATAGGAAGAATAGCTCTCGGGATCCGTCACATGTAGGACTACCGCCCTGAACTTCATAGGAGACACCTAAAGTTTCAGTAGAATTTCTCTAACCAATAGCCTATAGACTTTCCTCCTTCCCTTCCTGTGAGATGAGATTATGCCCTTAGATTCAAGTATTTTTAGTATCTCAGAAACGGAGCCCACAGGCTTCCCCACAGCCTTGGCTATCTCAGATACCGTTCCCTCTCCCTTCTTCGATAGGTAGGAGATCACTTCAAGCCTAGTTGCAGTGAAAACCTCTGTAAGTTCCTTAACATCCTCTATTGTCAGCTCGAGCTTACCACCTTGAAATCTCCTCCTGATCTCCTTGACATACTGTTCCCAGATGAATTCGTCTACCAGTTCATCAGATTTGGCTTTATCTTCGTCTAGAGATGACTTAAAACTATCAAAATCCTTCCCGTACTTCCTCTCAAATTCCCTTATGTTTTCCATCAGTTGGGAGTATGAAAGCTTTGAAAGATCTTCTTCACTCCTTTTTACACTTCTTTCCCTACTCATGAGATATCACCCCATTTAATGGATCCATAGCCTCTAATATCCTCTTTAAGAGATTGATTGCCTCCCCGCACCTCACCTCTCCCAGTTTCCTCCTAATCTGAAGATATGCTCCTTTCCCCCCTGAGTCTATCCTTATCCATTCATCTTCCTTCCATTCCTCCTTCCTGAAGATAAGTCTGAAGCTTTCTGAATGATCCTCTCTCGTGCAGAGGAGAATCGCTTTCCCACCTTTCAGATATTTCTCCTCTCTCATCAAGCTACTCATACCTATCCACTTAATGTCATTATGATCTAATATAAGAATTTTTCTAAGTTACCTTTTTTCTAAATAATTAATATTACAATAAATCTGCTAATTGATGTTAAATTATAATTGGAAGCTTCCCCTGATATCTATATTTACTGTAATGTTTTTAAGTAAATTTTTCTAATATTTTAATAGGTGATGGGGGAATGGAGGAGGGAATACCCCTTAAGCCACTGGGCAAGGAGGAGATCCATAAGCTGGAGTATAGTCTCCTCATATCATCGCTGATAGAGGTAGTTACGGATCCCAAATTTGTAGACCAGTTAAGGGATCCTAAGGATAGGCTGACTTGGATAGATAGCATAGCTACTGCGGCAGCTGCCCTTGCCAGAGATAAGGCTGGCATGACCTTATCTGAGATAGCAGAGGACATAGGTAGAACAGAAGCTACAATTAAGAAGCATTTGAAGGGAGAGACGGAGGCAGGGAAGATAGTATTGGAAGCCTACAAGAAGCTAGAGAAGGGTGAAATCGATAACACTCTTTCCTTAGTATTGGGACTCAAGAAGGCGGAGAGTATGAAGGAAGTAGTGGAGAAGCTAGAAGAAATAGTTAAATCGCTTGATGAAGCCAGCAAGTCCCTTAGAGAGGTCATTGATAGATTGAGTAAGTAAGTCTTAGAGCGGAACTTTTCTAGCTTTCCCTATTTTTGCCTTGGGAGATGCAAGAAGCTTCTCTCTGTAGTCGATCTCACCTATTTCTCCCTCAATTATATACACCCTATCGGCTAAGATCCAATTCACCTTTGACCTGCCCCTGACCTCCACTTCCGACGCCTCAACGCTGCCCACATCGGAGCTATTTATTTTAACGATTCTCCCGCTTACCTTCTCTACCTTAGCGCCTATCAAATTTACAAGATCCCCTCTTACTTCCATAGCCTCCCTCCTAATGGTTATTCTCCTTCCCTCAACCTTCCCAATTCCCTTTCCCCATATATCCGCTTCATCAACGTTCAGTCTACCCTTTGCCTTAATGGCACCTCCAATCCAAAGCTTTCTAATATCTAGGGAACCCTCCACTGTGAGAACCTCCATTACCCTGAGAGATTGTCCTTTCAGGCTTCCTTTTATGCTAGCCATGGTCGCTTCACCTTCTCCTATCTCCGAATTACCAACTACCCTAAGAGTCCCTCCTACCTTGATACTCACTATATTGCAATCCCCTATCTTAGCAGATCCTCCGACATTAGCCAACTTTATGCTTCCCCGCTCTATTTCCATACTACCATTTACATTAACCTCAACGGCATCCACCTCAATGGCGCTAAGGCTTCCCTTCACCAAAGCTTCCTCAGCCTTGAAAGTGAGGCAGGAAACAGACCCTCCAATTGATCCTCTTTTAAAATCTAGGATGTTGCTCACTCTCACTATCCCGCTTGCTTCCAAGTCAGTGACCATTACGTTCCCAGCATCTAAGAAACCGGTTTTCAGCTCTTCAACATTCACTTCTCTCGCTTTTATCCCCTTCGCTTTTACCCTGCGAGCGGTTAAGTTTCCCTGAACGAGTAGGGTTCCCTTGCAAGATAGTTCTTCAGCTTCGATGCTACCTTTAACTTCAGCAGATCCCTTGCATACCACCTTGTCGTATGAGCCAGGCTCTATAGTCCCTCCTTTATCAACGGCCAGATTCATTGTCACCACCGATATAGTTAAGATCCCTGATCAGGTGAGCCTCCAAGTTATCTATTCCCCTATAGATTGATAATTCTAGCTCGATCATCTCCTTCGCTCTCCTTAAATTTCCAATCTCTAGCATTTCTATATATATCCTGTAGGGATTATTGAACGCCAGCTGCCTTATCATAATGACTTCCTCCAACCATTTCCCCTTATTTCTGAATAAGTCCTCTGGTCTATCTACATCGAGCATTCTCCAAGGTTCGGGTAGTATCCCAGCTGAAATTAAGAGGAGAGATTCGGCTGCCCTATGCAGATCAGTTATCCTAGTCTTCTTCAGGAAGCAAGATCTCCTAACATAGTCGAGGGGGTCTATCGAGTCTATTAGAGCTGTCATAGAATCCAGAATCCTACCGTCCTTTGATGACCAGATCAGGCCGCATATCTGAGCCCTCCCAAACTCAGTGCATGATTTAACGAAGGAAGAGAGAGCTTCCCCATTTACCCAAGGCAGATCCGCTGGTATGATGAGGGTATTCCCTTCCTTTACAGCTGATAGAATTCCTCTAGCAGGTCCTGAGCATGGTAATTCCTTGTCTACTATGTAAGGCAATCCAGTTAGTTTAGATAGGAGTTCTCCCATACTATCATTCCTAACGGATAGAACTATTTCGTCTGCTAACTCTATAGCTGCTTTCGCCACTCTCCTTATTATTTCTTCTCCTTCCACTTTATAGAGTAGTTTATTGCTTCCGAACCTCTTGCTTAATCCTCCAGCTAATATGACTGCATCCATTTTTCATCGTGAGTTATCGCTTCCTAAAGTAATAACCTTGCTTAGCTTTGCTAAGCTTAGTTTTGCTTGCCCGATATTTTAGGACCCTGAGATCGTTATGTAGATTCCAGTTATCACGAGAGCCCCTCCAAAAACTGTAGTAAGAGAAGGAATTTCTGATATAAGGATCGCTGCCAACATTGAGGCACCCACAGGCTCTCCAAGTATTGACACGCTGACAGTAGATGCTTTCAAGTACTTCAAAGCGTAGTTATACGAGTTATGACCCAATCCACTTGGAATCAAAGCAAGGGCTAGGAATATCTCCCACTCCTTCAGCTGGTACCCTAAGAGGGGGATTCCATATAACGAGGCGAGAAGCAAGAGGATAGATCCGGCGATACCGTAAACTACTGCTGTGTACGGAGCCAGATCTAGTTTAGCTCTGAGATCTCTCCCAGCAATGAGATATGCTGCCAAGAAAATGGATCCTATGAGAGCAAGCAGGTCTCCGAAGAGACTGGCCCCTCTACCCATATGACCGAAAGCGATTACGAAGGCCCCCATTAATGAGATAATTATCCCCAATGACTCCTTAAGATTTACTCCTTCTCCCAGGAATAGGTAGGAAAATATGACGACGAATATCGGAGAGGAGTCCACTATAACAGTGCTTGCAGCCACCGATGTGTAGCTCAAGCTGGCTGTCCATGACCCAAAATGTATCGCTAGACTGATGCCAGAGCTGAGCAGTACTATCAGATCCCTCCTTGAAAGGCCACCTAGCTGATAAAGGGAGCTAACTGAGAGTAAAAGCATCAGGATTGATGCGAATGCCATCCTATAGCCAGCTATTATGATTGGATTGCTATCGCTGAATCTCACTAGTATGCTAGCTGTTGAAACGGCAGAAACTCCTATAGCTAATGCAAGTTTAGGGTTTAGAGGGGGAGGACTCCTTGCCATCACCCTCCCAGCTAGCTCGTTCTTATAACATTGATGCCTTCGGCTCGATCAACTTTTATAAGAGGAAGGGAGACATCCCTGAAGGTGAAGCTAATTTGCCCGAAGATGACGGAATGAGGGTCAAGCTGATCGATGCACTCGTCATCCTTATCAGCTACATCATTGGTGCCGTCATAAGGATCCTCCCGACTTTCAGGTACGGAGCTCATCTAACAGCAGATGATCCCCTCCTCCATTACAGGATAACAGCTTTCCTAGTGAAAACAGGTCACTTACCAAGCTTCGATCCACTGGCCTGGCATCCGTGGAGTTACAACCCATCTCAGATCCTTCCAGTTCTCCACTACTATACTGGAGCTGCCATATACAAGATAGCCTCCCTCTTCGGATTCAAGGACCTATACACAGTTGTTGTGTACATACCGGTTTTCTTCGCACCCTTGGTAGCGATACCCCTCTATCTAACAGCAAAGGAGCTATGGGGAAGATCGGCTGCGATAACATCCGCTATAGCGATATCCCTCTCTTGGGCATATATAAACAGGTCTCTAGCTGGCTGGTACAGGCATGAGCAGTTTGCAATACCGCTTCTCATGACTTCCTTCTACTTCACGATAAAGGGCATGAGGAGCGATGAGAATTGGAAGGTATTGGCATATTCCGGGTTAAGTGGTCTCTTTCTAGTCTATTCCGCCGGTGTATGGGCAGGATTTGGAGCCCTCTATGATGGCTACGCTTTGATGCTCGTGATACTCATATTGCTAAACAGATTAAATTGGAAGGAAGCTCTAGCTCTAGGTCTTCCTCCTCTCTATGTCCTTCTGTCATCTTTTGGTGCCTTAAGCAATCTAGCCTATAGAAAATTGTACATAAGCGTGGAGAGTACCCTCGTTTGGGCATCCCTCTTGGCAGCGTTTATTTACATCGTCTTGCCTAGGTTAAATGAGAGGAGGATCTCTAGCAGGAGAAGGGAAATCTCGATAGCCATAGGCCTTGCTCTCCTGCTCGCTTTCTTCGCCCTAGGTATATACCAGCCACTAACAGGTAGGTTCATGAGGGTTCTAATACCATCCGCGAAGCTGCCGAAGGGCAATGTTGTTGAGACAGTTGCGGAGCATGGTGGGGGAGCCACCGTTCAGACTTTAACTACCCTGCTAATTCCTGCTTCACTAGGTCTCTTCTTCCTCCTAGTAGAGAGATGGAGGAACGACGATGAATTGCTCCTCTCCCTTATGACCCTGATCTCGCTTTATTTCGCCACTAGCATAGTTAGGCTACCTCCTCTAGCCGCTCCGTTCGTTGCCCTCGTTTCCGGATTCTTCGCCTATAGGATAGTCATATTCTCGGAGCCTTTCCTAAAGAAAATGAGATCGTTAGAAAGGGCTAGAAAGAGAAGAGGTGCTACCTTATCTTTAAGTAAGAAGATAAGCATGTTAAAGGTGCCTATATTACTCATGATAATCTTTATTGTCCTACCGATAGCTTTCCAAGGCCATATAAGGAGCTACGGTATGGGTCAGTCCCAATATGTCCTCACCTACCAAGAAGCCCTTTCATATCCATTAGGATTCACTAAGGGATGGCAGGATGCCCTTTCCTGGCTCAAAAACAACACAAAGCCCGATGAGGTGGTGATATCCTGGTGGGACTACGGCTACTGGATGCAAACCGGTGCGGGAAAGATAACGATGGCTGACGGTTTAACGATAAATTCAACTCAGATAAGGCTTATTGCCAGGGCATTCATAGGACCTGAGGAGAGAATGCTCAATTTAGCGAGTGAATTTAATGCAACTTATGTTGTCGTGGATATACCTTCGGAGGTCGGTCAGTTCAGCGGAGGGGGCAAGTGGGTTGCCATGGCTTGGATAGCAGGTGAGTTTCAACACAGCCCATATAGGCCTGATGAAGCTAGGAAATGGTTCGCTCAAGACCTCAGGAAGTTCTTCGTTTATGATAAGACTACTGGCAGATCTGTTCCCACAGAGTATACCCTAAATACCACCTTGTACAAGATGGCATTAAGTGCAATAGGAGGGGCTAAACTTCATTACTTTGACTTGGTACACGTCGGTAAGAATAATGGCTACGCGGAGGTTGCCATATTCAAGGTAAAGGGGTGAAGATGCGATGAACGACCCTCTTTCTTATTTCAGTAGGGAAGATGAGGTAGAGAGACCCGTATTCGCCGAGTTGAAGGAAGAGTTCTTATCTGAGGCAGACGAGGATCATGTAAGCTCCCTTCCCAAGATGACCTTTGCCATGATAAAACCAGATGCCTTCATGAGGGGCCTGGCCCCT
>JAVALV010000133.1:0-3989 GCA_032159055.1 Thermoproteota archaeon
GGTTTCACTGCTCCAGCTTTCTTCGGAGGAGAGATAAAGGAGCCTTCCAGGAGCTTCAAAATAGCTATGATATTCGGTCCGATATTCATAATGTTCTACTACTGGGCCTACGCGGCTGGAGTATGGGGCTCCTATGGTAGCTTCATATCCGCATACGTATTTGCATCCAACAAGGCACCAGACGCCCTTGCTGCTGCTTTAGGAACATCTTCTCCGCCAACACCAGTTCTGCCGTTCTTCGCTGCCATTTTAGCATATCCTAACACGGCTATAATGGTTCTCATCGCTATAACTGGAGCGTTCTGGCTGATGAACGACATACCTGCATTCCTAATGGTTACTAGCAGGCAGATATTCGCTTGGAGCTTCGACAGGTTCTTCCCAGAATTCCTAGCAGACGTAAATGATAGGTTCCACTCCCCGCACTGGGCTCTGTTCGTCACTTGGATCATAGGGCTCATTGGAGTGTTCGCCAATGCATACAACTGGTTCATAGCGCTGGTAGGTACGACGATATTCGCCATATTCAGGTACATATTCGACGGCCTAACTGCGGCAATACTTCCATATAAGCGTCCGGACATATGGGAGAAGGGATTACGCTGGAGATGGGGCTCTGTCCCTGTCCTTACGATACTGGGCATAATATCCTTCGCATGGTGGGGCTACATATTCTGGTACGCGGTATCGACAATGGATCCGTTAACCGCAGCAACCTATGCAGTCTGGTGGGCGGTAGGAATACTGATCTTCGTAGGATACTGGGCTTACAACAAGAGTAAGGGAATAGATCCTCGTACGATATATGAGGAAGTACCTCCGATGTAAGCTCTCCCACCTTTTCCTTTTTTGGTTTTGTTTTGTTAATCATATTCGTCTATCTAGCTCCTTTCCTTTCCCTTTTCATGCCATACCTTACTAATCAATTCAATAATCTTGCTCTACTTCCGTATTGATGTCCATAAGTGCAATTAGATCCTTATGAGGCTAATACTTACCTCAGAAAGGGGAGGCTATTCATAGGCTTACATTACATTATGCGCTCTCCAGCATTTATGGGTACCCTATAGCCCTTCCTAGCCATTCTTTTTAGGATATCGCTAGATAAGATTTCTAAAAAGAGTTGAATAGTTTCCTCACCTATTATTTCCTCTCTTGCAGTAAAATCATAGTTTTCCCATAAGATCCTCTCGAAATCCAGGTTAAACAGCTCAGCTACAGGTCTTATAGATATGGTCACATCGGCTTCTCCCTCAGCAACGGCCTTGCAAGCAGCGGTATGGGTGAAGTACTCCCTGCTATATCCCTTGACCGCACCTCTGATATCCTTTCCTTCAGATAGCTCCATCAGGATCTTATCTATGAGAATCCTAGTTCCTGACCCCTTATTTCTATTAGCTAGTCTCATCTCCCCTTTTAATAGGCTTTCAGGGTGGAAATTCCCTCTTCTCCCTTTCCTAAAGACCCATCCTACCTCCCTATCAAACCCCCTGAATAGGGCTATTCCCCTAGGAAACATCTCCTTCACTATTGGGACATTGTACTGGGAAGTCTTGGGATCCATAAGGTGTATCCCAGCTATATCGGCCTCGCCCAATGAGAGGGAAAGCAGACCCCCATAAGATCCAACCCAGTGGACCTCGACTTCCTTCTTTTTCCCCTTCCTAAAGGTCTCCACTATCCTCTCCAGTAGAAGGTCGTGACTTCCCATTATAACGAGATCCGGTCTTCTTATATTCCTTACATCATCCAGGGATCCTCTACTTATCCCATACTTGCTTTCCAGCTTCGAGTACAGGCCGAGGAGGTACTTACCCGAATCCGTTAACTTCGTTCCCCCTCCTAGCTTACCCCCTCTCCTAGGGGCAATTATTTTGCGACCATATCTCCTCTCGATGCCCGTTATGATCCTCCAAGCCTTGGAATAGGGAATTCCCATGAGTTTAGAAGCTGAGAGGAGAGATCCTGTTTTAGATATTGCCCTGAGGAGATTGGCCGATCTTCCATCTAGTATGACCTGATTCCCCTTGAGGAGCTTTATCTCTATCTCTACCTCCAATTCATTACCGTTGCTCATCTTAGCTTTTAGTAGCGCTGTAAATTTAAAATTCTTATCTGATCATGGAAAAGCGATCCCCTATGGAACCATAAATTTAAAAATAATAGGGAGAGCCATAATCGGTTATCCGATATCGGATAACTAGAGAGGTGTTTCTATGTCCTCTATAAAGAAAATTTTATTGGCTTTGATAGTAATTGCTTTTCTTATATCACTGCCATTTCTAATAAGGGGTAAGCGAGAGGTAATCACGGTATTTCATGCGGGATCTCTGACGGTACCTCTTCAGAGGATAGCTTCCCTATATCCCGATAAATCAGTTGAGATAAGGCTTGAAGCAAGCGGTAGCGTGGAGGCAGTAAGGAAGATAACTGAGTTAGGTAAGAGGGCAGACATACTGGCATCGGCAGATTATAGGCTCATTCCTAAGATGATGTACCCGAAGTACGCTGATTGGTACGTGATATTCGCTACCAATGAGATAGTTCTCACCTACACTAATAGGAGCAGGTACTCAAATGAGATAAACGAGGATAACTGGCCGGAAATTCTCATGAGGAATGATGTAAAATTTGGTTTTGCAGATCCGAATAAGGATCCCTGCGGATATAGAAGCGTCATGACAATTTTACTATCATCTGGGCATTATAACAAACCATTAGATCAATTGGTGAAGGCGACTAATATCGAAGTTAAGGGCATGGAAGCTTGGGTTCCAGATCCTATAGAGGTGAGAGGTAATAACTTGGTTATAAGACCTAAGAGCGTTGAGCTCCTCTCCTTATTAGAAGCAGGTATCCTAGATTACGCCTTTGAATATAAGAGCGTCGCCGTTCAGCATGGGTTGATGTATGTGCAGCTCCCCCCTGAGGTGAATCTGGGATCTCCAAAACTTGCTGATCTCTATTCTAAGGTGAAGGTTCACATATTCTCCGGATCGAAGAGGGAGAAGGTAATCAAGGGGGCTCCGATAGCATACGGGCTCACGGTAACTAAGGTAGCTAGAAATAGGGAACAGGCCCTGAAGTTCGTCAGATTTATCCTCACTAAAGGACTTGATGTGTTTGAGGAGTCTGGTCAGCCTCCTGTGAAGCCGCCTTTAGCTTATGGAAATGTTCCAAGCGAAATAAGGAGTGTAGCAGAGGTGAAGCCTTGATTGCCCAGCCTCAGAATGATCCAAGGTTTCGCTGCTCTGGCCACCCTCCTTATACTTTTCATATTAATCCCTCTAATGTCCCTCTTAGTAGGTACATCTCCTCAGGAGGTAGCCGCATATGGATTCGATGAGGAGGCCCTTCATGCTCTCTACATTGGAATTTCAGCTTCAGTTATAGCTACAGTGATTCTCATAGTTTTAGGAGTTCCCTTGGCATACCTGCTAGCGAGGAGGAAATTTAAGGGTAGCGATCTCGTGAAGGCCCTTGTAGACCTCCCTTTCGTAATTCCTCACGGAGTTGCTGGCATTTCGCTACTAGTCGCGTTCAATCCCAGAACCGCCATTGGGTCTCTCCTCTCTAATCTCGGTATAAAGCTGGAGGATTCTTTCTGGGGAGTAGTAGCTGCTATGGCTTTTGTCTCAGTACCTCTCATGATAGATGCGCTCGTTGATGGATTCTCAGGAATAGATGTGAATTTAGAATACGTTGCAAGGAGCCTTGGTGCATCTGAATCATCGACTTTCTGGGAAATAACCCTCCCCCTAGCATCTAGATCCTTGGTGACGGGATCTTTACTCTCTTGGGCTAGGGGTATGAGCGAGGTAGGTGCTTTGCTTATCGTTGCTTACTACCCTAAATCAATAAACGTGCTCATAATGGAGAGGTTCTGGACTTACGGGCTTCAGGTAGCGAAGGCAACAGCTATCCCTCTGCTTGCTATAAGCCTGACTACGTTCGTTTTCATTAGAAGGTTCTCGGGGAGGAAGTAATTT
>JAVALV010000134.1:0-12175 GCA_032159055.1 Thermoproteota archaeon
TTCGACGTAATCTACTTCCTCCATTTCCGGCTTCCTCTTTGGTAATGAGAGACCTTGTGGCTTCTTTCTTTGAATACTCCTCCTGAGAGGAGCTTGTCTCGCTTTCCTTAGATCGACCTTCAGTTCCTCCCTTTTTATGCTTCTCCCTCTGATCTTCCTAGCACAGCTCGGGCAAACCACCGCCTTATATCCATCTAGATCTATTATTACAGGCCTACCGACGAATGTTCCACCGCATATCTCGCATACATAAACTTCCTCCGACAAGATCCTCCGCTCCCAATGAATTACACCTTAAGGTAAACTTTAGTTTTACTAGGCTTAATGCTATATGATGAGGAAGTTCAGACCTAAAGATCTTGAGAGAATGCTTAGGAGTATGGGGGTCAAAGTCAGGAGCTTAGATGCCCTAGAAGTTTTTATACGCCTTAGAGATGGAACTACTCTTAGAATATCCAACCCCCAAGTTTCTATTACAAAGGTAGGAGGAGAAGAAGTCTATCAAATAATGGGCCATGCCGAGGAAATTATGGAGGAGCAGGAGGCTCAGGCATACGAGCCTTCAGAGGAGGATATAACTCTTGTGGCTTCTCAAGCGGGTGTTAGTTATGAAGATGCAAAAAGAGCGCTCATCGAAACCCAAGGAGATCTAGCTGAAGCTATTCTGAAGCTCAAGGAGGGAGCCTCTTGAGCCTTAGGAGACTTTGGGCAGTATGGAGAATGCCTTATATAAAGCTAATTGCGACAAGAGGCAACGAGGAGTGCATATTCTGTACTCTACCAGCTGATGGTAGAGATGAGGAGAACTTCATTCTCTATAGGTCGAGCTATTGCTTCATAATTATGAATAAATACCCTTATAATCCTGGCCATTTAATGGTAGCTCCTTACCGCCATGTAGCCAGTTTAGATGAACTCACGGAGGAGGAAGCTCTCGACATGTGGAGGCTGATTAGGATATCTATGCTAGCGCTTAGAAAAGCTATGAATCCAGAAGGATTTAATATTGGAGCTAATATAGGAAAGGCTGCTGGTGCAGGGTTCGAGGGACATGTGCACATTCACATAGTGCCTAGATGGAAAGGGGATACTAACTTCATGCCTATCATAAGTAACACTAAAGTAGTGAGCGACGCCCTGAGAAATACGTACTATGAATTGAAGGGGGCATTGGAGGAGGTACTAAAGGAGTTCATCATGGAGAAGAGTTCCAGATGAATGTTTATTTATCTCCAAGAGATCCTTTAAAGGGGGCCGTGGTCTAGCTTGGTAGGATGCCGGCCTCGGGAGCCGGAGGTCCCGGGTTCAAATCCCGGCGGCCCCACTTCGCAGGGAACATGAGCAATTTAGTAAAACTTATTTGAGAATCCAGGCATTATCTATTAGTAAGCCCCGGGCGGGATTCGAACCCGCGACCTGCCGCTTACGAGGCGGCCGCTCTAACCGAGCTGAGCTACCGGGGCACCGAGGTATGCATTGGAAATCATCGCTATAAACTTTACTGGATGAGGAAATATGGACGAAAAAGATTTAGTTGTGCTAGCTCTCGCAGTAGTGACTCGTGACTTGAGTCTTGCTAAGAAAATGATGCATTTCGCTCGTGACGGGATACTGGAGGAGGGTGAGATGCAGGAGAAGCTTAAGCTACCATCAGCAGAGCTTAGGCAGCTCCTATATAGGATGCAGGATTCCAACCTGGTTATTCAGCTAGGTACTAAGGAGGATGAATCCGGGAATAGGCTAACATATTGGAAGATAAATGGAGATATAGCTGAGTCCTTCTTGATTAGAAAAATAAGAGATGTTCTAGAAATGCTTAGGAAGCGGAGAGAAGAGGAATTTTCGGGAGAATACTATGTATGCGCTGCGGATCCAACTCATATAAGACTTAGCTTTGATGAAGTTATAGCTAAGATGGGTGAATCTGGGAGCCTTGTTTGCCCTATATGTGGGGCAATGCTAGAACCGGTTAATAAGGAGAAAGTATTAGAGGATCTTGATAGGATGATTGAGACACTCGAAAAGGCATTAGAAGTGCTTGAAGGAGAGGCAGGTTGACTAGAAGTTTTATTATCCAAGAAAGGATTCCAAGAGAACTTCACCAGAGGAAATTACTTGAGGAGCTTGGATGGGAGATATTAGAGAGACTTGAGGGGCTAGATGTACCTGATCTGGATCTGGATATAGAGGATGGATGGGTTCGGGTGACATTATCCGGACAGGATGAAGGTATAGCTGAGAACTTACTTACTAGATTTTATGGGAAAATACCAGATTTAGACAAACTAGAGATAGGAGATACCTTTAAGGGGTTTATAACAGATCTAGGTAAAGTCGGTTATGGAATATATTTTAAGATTTCTACTTCAAAGAAGGATGCCCTTTATCCCCTTTTCAAGATGCGAGATCAGCTAGTAAGGGGAAAGAAAATATCAGCTAGAAGGATAGCTAAGATCTATGGTTTTATTAATGATATGGCTTTGGAGCTTGAACTAATTAAGAAGGAGGAAAACGGCGTTTATGTGGCCCTTTCCCCTAGGCAGCTATCTATGTTAGAAGACTGGATAAAGAGAGGCAGCGATATCTTATTTATTGTAGGAGCAACTCCTAAGCAAATAAGAAGGGCCTTGCTTAGAACAGGTCATCGAAGGGATGTAAGAGTTGTGAGAATGTCTTTTCTATCACACGCGCTCGTTTGTAAGAAAGGGACGCAGGCAAAGGGTCTTATACCTAGGATTGGACCTCATCTCCCTAGGGCGATTTTCTCAGTCCTCTCGGTAGGGAGGGCTAAGGGTTTCCTCTCAATTGAGAGGAAGCTTTAAAAATCCTATTCGTGCTAGGAGGAATGGGGGCCGGGGTGCCCTAGTCCGGTAGGGGGCTGGCCTGCTAAAGGCTCCTACGGAAAGCCAGTGGCCCATTGGGCCGCGAGGGTTCGAATCCCTCCCCCGGCGCCATTTTAAGGGCCGGTGGTCTAGAGGCTATGACGCCGCCCTTACGAGGCGGAGGTCGGGGGTTCGATTCCCCCCCGGCCCATTAGGGAGGACGAAATTGATAAGAGAGAGTGGTGGTTTCTATAGCAGAGATCCGAGAAATTATAAACTGAGAGTGGCACTGCTTTACCCTGCACCTTATATGGCTTCAGTAAATTCCTTAGGGCATCAAATGCTTTATTTCTTATTAAATTCAATTGATGGAGTTATGGCTGAAAGATTTGTGACGGACATCAAGGGATCTATAGAAAGTGAGAGACCTCTGAAAGATTTCGACCTGATAATAGCAACTGTCCATTTCGAAGGACAGTACCCAATTCTCCTGAGAATGATCGGTAAGTTAAAGAAGCCTTTAGTTGTAGGAGGACCTGCTGTTTCCGCTAATCCCATTCCAATAAGTGGTGTTGCGGAGGCTATTGGTATAGGAGACGGAGAGGTACTAATTCCCTATTTAATAGAGGCATTATTGGAAAATAATTTAGATAGTCTTTCTAGCAGGGGATTCTTCCTACCTTCCCTTAGAAACAAGGTTTCTTTTACTAGAGCTAGGGAGATAAGGCCCTTAAAAAGACAAATTCTCGTGACCAAGGACCAAATTCCAGTAAACAAATACCTCTTAGAAGTATCGAGGGGATGCGGGTGGGGTTGTAGGTTCTGCATGATCGGATGGCACTGGAGACCTAGGTTAGATCCAAATTTATCGACCCTAGAGGAGGCATTAGACTATGCAGCACATACCGGATTTCAAGAAATCTATATAGTAGGGAGCGATGCTGCGTCATCGAACATATTGAAGGATGTGCTGCAGATGATTATTGAAAGGGGTCTTAGAGCAAGCCTACCGTCATTAAGGGCAGACCAAGTTGATAGTGAGCTCATCGAATTAGCTGTGGCTGCAGGCGAGAGAACCCTTACTTTAGCACCAGAAACAGGAAGCGATAAAATTAAACATGTGATAAATAAACCTATAGATAACGAGGAATTCCTCAGAGTTGCTCAAGAGGGAAAGGAGCATGGAATGAAGCATATAAAGCTCTACTTCATTATAGGCCTTCCTTGGGAAGAGGATAAGGATATAATCGAGTCGGTGAAGTTAGCTAATAATGTTAGGGGCTTTATCGATACAAAGGTTACAGTGAGTATTTTCGTTCCAAAAGCAGGTACTCCCTTCGAAAATGTACCATTAGAAAAGGAGCGTGTCATAAAGAAGAGGATCTCGTTATTTAGGAAGGGCTTCAGGGGAAGAATAAATGCGATGCATTATGGAAGGGCATATATTCAAACAATCTTCTCAGTTGGAGGGTTTGAGATAGCTAGATTTCTTAAGGAGGGGTATGAAGTACCTTATAATAAGGGAGCATATAAATCGTTCGCTAGGAGCCTCGGGATAGATCTAGACCGTATAGCCTATTATAAGAGAGATACCCCTTGGTGGAATTTCATAGATACAGGAATAAGAAGAGAGTATCTATCAAAAGAACTCGATAGAGCCTCTAGATATGAAACCACGCCTGGATGTGATATCGCATGTACTAGATGTATGGAGGATTGCTGGATAATTTCGAAGGAGGTGTAATCCCGACAGGAAATTTATATTACTCCTTAACACTAATCGAATGGTGATATTCAATGCCGACTTACGTACTACTGATACTATACAAGTTGAAGGAATTAAGTGATGAGGAAGAGGAAAAGGCCCGGAGGCAGTGGGAGGATATAATGGAGGAATGGCCGCCAGAGATCAGGTTAATCGGAGTATATGATCATGCTTGGGGAACTGAATATAACGGGATAATACAGGTAGAAACGGAGAGCATGGATGCATTTACTAGGTTCTGGAAATGGTTCAGGGATAAGATAAGATGGTATGTCCCGGAAACTAAAACTATAGTAGCTTTGAAGAGGTAAAATACTACTTTATTTTTTAGTTTCTAGTGTATATTGTATTAAAAATTAAAAGTTATCTTACCCCGAGCCATAGCATCACTAAGACGATCACTATACCTGTACCAACTAGGAATAAGCCATAAGCAAGCTTATTTTCGCCAGATAGAGAGCCTAAAAAGGTACCCATCAGAAATAGTATTGATAGGGCCTCTCCTAAGGATATCATATAGGACTCCGTTATACTGAATACTCCCTTAACTGAGAGATAGAAAGGAAGTATCAGAGATGTCATAACTAAGAAAGGCACTAATCCGCTTGCTATTGCAACTAAGATAGCAGACAAGCTCTCAGCTTTTCCAATAAGGGTCTCATCTAGATCCATGAAGACAGCAACTTCCAGCTCTTTTATTCTGGACGCTCTTTCGGCCCTCTCAGTTAGATAAGTTCCCATGGTCCCTGATATTAGGACTGCAACAGCTCCACCGAGTATTGTATTGACTATTATGCTTGGATTTTTTAGACCTGATATAAAGCTCCCCATGAGAACACCTAGTATCATAAGCAAACTATCAAATGAATTTGTTACCACATATCTCCTTGCTACTTCACCCATCTCACTTACTTTTGATACTATCCTGATGCTTTCTATGATCCCATTAATTTTCTCCATTAAATATGATAATAGGAAATATATTTTCCTTTTCTTCCCTTCTTCTGCATCCTCCTTCATCAGGACTCTATATCTGGTTAGTAAGCAGCCAAATAAAACTATGAGCATTTGAGTTAATTTGTTAAATAATATGGAAGTCGATAGCGAGGGGGATATTCATAGCACCTATCAAGGAAAAAATAGAGAAGCTTTTGGATTTTATAGGCGAGAATCTATCAGAAATAGATGAGGAATCCACGCAGAAATTTATAAAATCTCTACTTAGAACGCTAGGTGAGGGAAAAATTTTTGTGGTAGGGGCTGGTAGATCAGGGCTCGTCGCGAGGGCATTTGCCATGAGGCTGATGCATATAGGTTTTCAAGTTTACGTAATCGGGGAGACTGTTACTCCTTCTGTTGGCGCAGGTGATTTAATAATAGTAGTTAGCGGCTCGGGTGAGACGAAGTTTCCTCTATCAGCTGCCCAAGTAGCTAAGGATGCTGGAGCGAGTGTTGTTGCAGTTACTAGTTACCCTGAATCTAGCCTTGGGAAGATATCAGATCTCATAGTTAGGATAGGTGGCAGGGTATTGCCTAAAGATAATAGTAGGGACTATTTCACAAGGCAGATACTTGGTATACATGAGCCTCTCACTCCGCTAGGGACATTGTTCGAGTTAAGCGCCATGGTTTACTTGGATGCACTCATAGCAGAGCTTGTCGAGCTTTTAGGGAAGAGTGAGGAGGATCTTGCGAGAAGACATGCCTCTATCGAATGATCTTAATGAGATATTGGAAGAGGCCCGTAAATTAGTTAACCCATCTGATGATGAGAGGAAAGCCCTAGAAAGAGCTCTAAAATCAGCTATAAGGAGGGTAGAGTCGACAATAGAGGATATGGGATTAAACGCAGAGGTAACTCCCGTAGGATCTGCAGTAAGAGATACGTGGCTACCTGGAAACTATGAGCTAGATATATTCGTCCTCTTTCCAAAAGAAGCTGGAGATAAGCATGTGCTAGGTGAATTGATAAAGGAAATAGCTAAAAGGGCCTTTGGAAATTTTAGGCAGAACTATGCGGAACATCCTTATGTTATCGTCAGGTTTGAAGGTTTTGACATCGATTTGGTCCCTGCTTATAAAATTAAGTCGGGAGAAAGGATAGTAAGCTCTGTGGATAGAACTCCTCTTCATACTTCCTATGTACTATCTAAACTTAGATCTCCAAGTGAGGTTCGTCTACTTAAAGCCTTCCTCAAATCCATAAATGCCTATGGAGCTGAGGAGAAGGTAGGTGGGTTCAGTGGGTACTTATGTGAGCTATTGGTAATATATTATGGAAGCTTCCTAGATACCATAATGAACGCTTCCAAGTGGAGGCCGCCTGTATATATAGATCCTGAGAGGCACCTATCTGAGGAATATGCTTTGTCTATGTTTCGAGACCCATTGATTGTGGTAGATCCTGTGGATCCAAGGAGGAACGTAGCTGCAGCCCTTACGCTTACTCAATTTAATAGATTTAGGGTAGCTGCTAAGGCCTTTCTTAATAAACCGGACATAGAATTCTTCGAGAGGGGACTAAAACAGAGAGGAAGGAGAATAAAGGTGAGCGTAATTGAAGAGGAGCTTAGGAGAAGAGGTAGCCATCTAATTGCTGTTGAGCTTAGTGGCCTTAACGATCTAGGAAAGGAGCTCTTATGGTCCCAGTCGAAGAAATTAGCTAGAATTTTCAAAGATGAGATGTCCAGATACGGATTTCAACCCTTTTGGGTCTCTGGGTGGACTGATGAGAATTCGACTATAGTGGTAGCTAGCGAGCTACCCCATCTCAGACTCCCATATTTAGAGAGGAGAGTGGGTCCCCCTGTTGGGATGAAAGATGAGGAAAATTTCCTGAAGAAGTACGTATCGGAGGAGACATTAGGTGGCCCATTCATCGAGGGAGACAGATGGTACGTCTACAAGAGGAGGAGATACATCGAGGCGAGCATGCTATTGAGCGACTTCCTAAGGAGTAATAGGATGCCATCTCCCCTTAGGGGCAGAGCAGACATTAAGATATTGTCGGAGAAGGAGATAGCCTCATTAGGTCAATGGGCATTGAATGCAATATGGGAAGAACTACTTAAAGAAGAGTTTTTCGTTAAATATTTGGTAAAATGAGAGAAATTGAGCAGAGGGACCCAATTCTTCCTCTATCTCGAGCAATCTATTATACTTAGCTATCCTCTCTCCTCTAGCAGGAGCTCCGGATTTTATCTGGCCTGAGTTCAAGCCTACTGATAGATCAGCTATAAAGGGATCCGTGGTTTCACCTGATCTATGACTTACCATAACCGAGTACCCATTTCTCTCAGCCATTCTAGCAGCCTCTATAGCCTCAGTAAGGGTTCCTATCTGGTTAACTTTCAGTAAAAGTGCATTAGCTGCTTTCATTTCCATTCCCTTCTTTAGTAATCTGGGATTGGAAGCGAAGAAATCATCTCCTACTATCTGTATCTTATTACCCACTACTCTAGTGAATTCGGAGAGCGAGCTCCAGTCATCTTCCTGAAATGGATCTTCGATGCTCACTATTGGATATTTAGATATAAGTTCCCTGTAGAATTCGATTAGTTCTTCAGAGGACATCTTCCTTCCATCTATTGCATATCTCGCCTCCTTGCTTATGTAAAATTCGTTAGCAGCACAGTCCATCGCTAAAAATATCTTTCCTTCATATCCTGCTCTTTCTATTGCCTTTAAAAGTAATTCCAAGGCATCTTCCGTCTTATTGAGCGGAGGAGCGAAACCTCCCTCATCCCCTACATTGACTGAAGATCTACCATAGCTTGAGATCAGGATATCCCTTAGATCCATATAGACTTGAACTCCAGCTAAAAGAGCTTCCTTGAACGAGCTAAAACTAGAAGGAACTATCAGAAATTCTTGAATGTCAAGCCCATTTCCTGCATGCATTCCTCCGTTTATAACATTCATAAATGGGATTGGAAGTAGGCGCGCTTCTATCCCTCCCAAGTATTTGTAAAGAGGAAGCCCTAGCTGGTCAGAAGAAGCCTTCGCCACAGATACTGATGCTCCTAGGACAGCATTAGCACCCAACCTACCCTTATTCGGAGTCCCATCCAATTCCAACAGGATGTTATCTATGAGAGCCTGATTTAGTGCTTCTCTTCCGATAAGCGCCGGTCTTATTATATTGTTAACGTTTCTCACCGCCTTAAGCACACTCTTTCCATGAAGAAACCTACCGCCATCTCTTAACTCAACAGCTTCCTTTTCACTTTTAGATATTCCTGATGGAACGGAAAACCTCCCCTTTCCCCCTCCTTCTAGGATTGTGATTACTTCTACAGTTGGATTCCCGCGAGAGTCAAGGATCTGTCTAGCCCTAATATCTTTTATTCTGAACGACATACTATCTGTTTGGTGATTCTTTTTCTTTAATAAAGGGTCTCCTCCTAAGGTGGTACATTTGCAAGAACCTGAAGTGGAGACTGTAAAGGAGATCCTTAAAAAGCTCACTGAGGTTCCTAGGGTAACAGGAACTGAGCATAAGCTGTCTCCTATTTTAAGAGAGCTCATGGAGCCTTACAGTGATGCATTTAAGGTTGATGTATGGGGGAACTCTGAGGCAATAGTTAACCCGGGAGGAGAACCTGTAGTAATGTTAGCAGCCCACATAGATCAGATAGGTCTTATAGTAAGGGAGATCACTGAAGAAGGATTCATTAAATTCCAGGCAGTAGGATGGGATCCGAAGGTCTTGTATGGAATGAGGGTAAAGCTTTTAGCAGATAAGCCAGTTAGAGGCATAATCAGCGTCCTTCCTCCCCATATATTCCGCACATATAAGGAACTGGCCGAGAAGAAATTCGAGGTTAGGGATTTAGCGATAGACGTAGGAGTCGAAAGCAAGGAAGAGGCTGAAAGGCTTGGAATAAAGCCTGGGATATATGGTGTGCCTGATTATAAGCCCTTATCCTTGAATAATAGCTACTTCACCTCTCCAGGCCTTGATGATGCTGCTGGCGTTACCGCTATACTACACGCCATGAGGAAGATATGGAAGATCAGAGATAGAGTAGGTGCCGAAATACACTTCATTGCCACCATACAGGAAGAGATAGGATTAAGAGGTGCTGAGATGGCGGCATATAGAATAAAGCCAGATATGGCCGTAGCAGTGGACGTTACTTTTGCTAAACAACCTCTAATGCCCAACGAGTTCACACTGAAGACAGGTAAGGGTCCAGTAATAAGTAAAGGTCCGATATATCATTGGGAGGTTGTAGAGCTCCTAGAAAGAGCGGCCAAGGAAGGAGATATTCCATATCAAGTAGAACCGGACTTTAGAGGTTATGGAACTGATACTTGGGCGATTCAAGTTGCTAGAGGAGGAGTTAAGACAGGACTTGTTGGTTTACCCTTGAGAAACATGCATAGCCCTGTAGAGGTCATAAACCTAAAAGATGTGGCATGGGGAGGCGGTCTCCTCGCTAAGTTCATTGAGATCCTTTAATCAGTCAGTATACAGTACGGTATAGTTAAGCCTAACTACACCATTTCCTCCTTTTTGATGATAGGGATCTCGAACATAGCTACAGGTACTGTTATTCCGAGTTTCACTAGTATATTCGGATCTATTTCCCCTACAGTACCTCTCAGAGACTTGTTTATTGTTACGAGAGCACATCTTCCACTTAGGAAAGGTTCCTCTTCATAGGGCTCTATATCTATCTGGGCTCCTAGGTTGTCTAATAAAGCCTTTAAATGGGAATATATGTCCTCAAAGCCGACTGAATAGTCAGCAAAGGCAGCTGCCAATCTCCTTTCATCCCTAGCTCTGGTTTCATACCTTTCATCCACTATTATAACGTCACCTATCTCAAATATCTTTTGAGGATATCTTGCATGGGTATTAGCGGCTAGAAAATGGAGAAGTCCCGGTATTAGGCTGTCCCTCAGAACGCTATAATTCTCAGAGACTGGGTTGGCTACTTGAACTACTGGTCTTTCCTTGCGTCCTACCGATGAGAAGATCGCCTGTCTACTGGTCATTATATAGTTCAGTACCTCTTGGTAACCCATTCCAATCATCAATGTTCGGATTATTGCAGAGGCCTTTTCCCTAGGATGCTTTTTACCAATGGTCATTATGTTGGGGAGCTCGTATCCTAGGTTATTTAAACCATATGTTATGGCTACCTCCTCAGCTATATCTACTGGATGGAGGAAATCGGCCCTATACCCTGGTATATCTACTTCTACCCTATCACCAATAATATGTGCATCGAGCCTTGCTTTGTTAAGTAAATGAGTTACGTCTTTACCAGTCAATGGCAACCCGATCATCTTCTCAATGAATTCTAATGATGCAGCTATTCTATACGGTTTATGCCTAGGGGTCTCTAGCTCCCTATCGGGATACCTTATCTTTAGTGTATTTATTTCCCCGCCTCTTTCAGCCAAGGCAGCTGCTATTATTTCTAGCGCATAGGATATGGCCTTTAGATCTGTTCCTGTTACGTCTATGAATATATCTCTCTTACCTGGAGATAGCCTGGTTAGCTCAGAATTAATTATTGGAGGAAGGCTGAGAACTTCGTCCCGGGAATCTAATATGAGAGGAACTAGGTTCTTAGGATTTTTTATAATGTGGGCATATTCCCTTCCCTTATCAGTCTGCTCCAAGACTTCCTCAGCTGTCATCTCGATATTTTCTCCTAGAGGGGTGAATACTACTTCTTCAGCAGGTCTAGCATCGTATTTAATTGGAGGAATCACTTTAGAAAAGTCATGAAGTCCTATAGCCACCCTCCTTCTTTTTCTCCCGAGGGTATCGTGTATCTTTTCTTGAGCTTCTATCAAGCCGATTAGGGACTCTTCCGTAGGTAAGTTGACTCCTCTAACTAAAGCAGCAACTACATAGGGTCTGACCCCCTTAACGCTCTCGGAGACATCAACTTCGAAGGCCTTCCTCTGTAGGGGATAATTGGGGAGGCCTAGTTCTATTTCAGCTAGCCCCTTTATCATTCTGACAATACCTTCTATGGTAACAAGATCCATTCTATCAGAAGTTACCTCAAATTCTATTTCTTCCTCATTAAAAGATTCTAGATTCACCTTAGAGTAATCTAAAATAGATGTGAGTTCTTCTTGAGATAGAGCCATACCTAGGAGATTGTTAAATTCCCTCCTATTTGCGCTTATTATGGGCATGATCTCACCATATCAATGGGGTTTTTCTAAGGTATTCGAGATTTTGGGAATGTAACTCCCTTATATCATCCAATTCAAGCCTTATCATCGCTAATCTCCCAATTCCTATACCCCAAGCAAGAGCTTGAACTCTAGGATAATCGTATCCCATAGGAATGAGCATTTCTGGCCTGAAAAGACCAGAACCAGCTATCTCTATCCATCCAAACTTTTCATGCTTCACATACGCTTCAACACTAGGCTCTGTGAAGGGAAAGTAAGCTGGTTTGAATTTAACCTCTTTAAATCCTAATTGTTTAGCGAACTCCGCTAAGAATCCCATGAGATGTCTCACATTCATGTTTTCAGATAAGACAACTCCTTCACATTGATGGAATTCTATTGCATGGGTCTTATCCGGCGTTTCGGGCCTAAACACCTTATC
>JAVALV010000135.1:0-5894 GCA_032159055.1 Thermoproteota archaeon
CCTCTAACGATTACCTTAGAACTCATAGTTTAACCTAAAAAGGGTGATATAATAATCTTTGGTTTAAAGCAAGAGCCTAACCAGTCCATCTAGAGCAATGCCTAGGAAAGCCATTCCCTCCACCGGGCTCGCTGTCTTATACATTTTCCTAGCTCCCTCAATAGTAGGATTCTTAGCATATAGGATGGATCTATACAGGAGAAGCAGGGTAGATGGCAAAGCTATTACGAGAAATACGATGCCCATGGATCCTATTAAGAATAAAGCCAGCTCCGTTAATGTCATTAAGACAACAGATGCCGATATTACCTTAGCAGTTTTCTCTACTCCTATAACGACGGGAAGCATTGGAACTCCCGCTTCCCTATAATCATCTAAGTAGTATATGGATATGTACCATATGTGAGCCGGTATCCAAAGTATCGTTATAAGCATTATGAGGACGGCTGGTAACTCTATCAGACCTCTAGCTGCTGTCCATCCAGCGAGTGAAGGTGCAGCTCCAGCAACACCGCCAAAGACTATTGAGAGAGGAGTTCTCCTCTTCGTCCATAAGGTATAAACTACCAAATCGAAAACCACACCCAAAGACGTGGCGAAAGCCGTCCAGGAGTTTATCAGGTAGGCTACAGCTACACCCATGAGAAAGACCACGATACCAAACAATAAGGCCCCTTCTTGAGATACCTTACCTGAGGGTACAGGTCTTTCCTTAGTCCTGCTCATTAAAGAATCTATATCCGCATCTAAGGCCATGTTCACCGCGGTTGTCCCTGAGATAGAGAGTATCATAGCTGCCGTGAGGAGAATGAGGGTCCTCAGATCGTAACCACCCGCACCGAAGTAGGTGAATATTGAGGTGAGGAGAAGAAGGAACGTCTGCTTGGGCTTCGTCAGGCATATATAATCTGAAATTCTAGAGGATATTACCTTAGCCTCCATGGAACCACCTTTTTCATCACAGGAATGATCCTTTGTTACATATAATCTTAAATAAACGAGGGTTCAGTTCGCTTCCAGTAGAGGTTATATTGTTGTGGTGGGCTCCATTTAGCAAGATGTTCAAGGCTTAAAAGCTGTGAGATTCATTACCTCGGTCGTCATTGGCCAACCATTAACTATAGAGTTCATCGTCCTCACGACAGTACCTCCGAACGGTATAGCTGGATTGACGTATAGTAAAATGAACTCGGGCTCTGGTTTCCAGGAAGGATAATCGAATACGTACTTAAGCACTAGATCAGTCTTGATGTATCTTGCACCGATAGGATAGGGTAGAGATCTCCTAATTTCCTTTCCTGCGATTTTCCAGTACTTTTTACTTCCAATTTCCTCCATTTTGAACGTCACATATACCTTTGTTCTACCTAAGCTTCCCCTAGAAGGCTTTGGGCAACCTTTCAGCTGTTTAGATAAATTACCGTCTATAAATTGTACTGTCCTACATACATGGGGCCTTCCTAAGCTGTCTACTAGGTTTACAGTTACCGTGGTATAGTTAACATCTAGATAGAAGTGCTCTTCGATGGAGGTCACATTATATAGGACACTACCATTAATATTCTGCTCGCTCAAAGCTTCAGTTTTCACGTTTCCCCATGGATATCCCTTAAATTCACCTGTCTTGTTATCATAGTAGTATCTAGCCACATAATATATGACGAAGGATCCCACTCTGAAGTCAATAGGGTATCCAGCCCATCCCCAGAGGCTCGTAAGCCTTATAGAATCTTTGAGGAAATAGGAGGCAGCATCCATTGTATCCCTTCTAGTATGGCCTGCCAGCACGACGATATCCCTTCCTCCTTTAAATACAGAGATAAGAAAAGTCTTGGGCTCTTCTATAAGCGCTGTTGCATTACTTGGAGGTATGTAATTAGATGTTATGTTTCCCATGCCGTCGTATGCCTTGGGACCACCTAGCAGCAAGATCACATCATAGCCCTCGAGGGCTTCCTTGAACGAGCTAGGTGCCATTATCCTGTAAGGTAATCCTGATCTATTCAGCAGATCACCTATGAACTTGGCAGTGGGCATATCAGCTTTATTACTGACTATAACAACTTTGGGAGGCCTCTCCTCACTTGCTTGTCCCGCTACCGGGATCGGTAACAGGAGCAAGACTAACACCAACAGCGAGATGATCTTATTTCTCATCAACTCCTAAAGAGGATCCATCTCCTTAAAGAGTTTTATCTTTTCCAATGTATCCCACAACAAGCTTTTTCAATAGCGTAGTAGCCTTATTCGTATGGATCTAGGGTTAAGAGGTAAGTTCGCGGTGGTTACTGGTGGGAGCTCCGGTTTAGGCAGGGCATCGGCCGCTTCCCTTCTGAGAGAAGGAGCCAATGTACTCATCTCATCTAGAAACGAGGAGAAACTTAGAGAAACAGCAGAAGAACTCTCTCATCTAGGGAATATCTCATGGTGGAAAGCAGATCTTACGAGAAAGGAAGACATAGAGAGCCTCTTTAAAAGAGCAAAGGAGGTAGGTAGACCAGATATCCTCGTAGTTAGCTATGGGGGCCCTAGAATAGCAAGATTCCCTGAGCTTAGCGATGATGATTGGTATCATGCATACGATCTACTGGTGATGAGCGTAGTGAGGTTGGCCAGGCTATTCGGATACTATATGAAGGAGAAGGGATGGGGAAGGATCGTGCTAATAACCTCAATTGCCATAAGAGAGGTTAACATGAATATTCCTCTGTCAACTAGCGTCAGGCTTTCCCTAGCAGGATTAGTTAAGATTCTCTCTAGAGAACTGGCTCCGGAAGTAAATGTAAATGCTGTCATGCCGGGACACATGATGACCGAAAGGCAAATCGATCTGCTGAAAACAAAAGCTTCCGAGAAAGGCATATCTATTGAAGAAATGGAGAAGATCTCCTCCAAAGAAGTTCCCCTAAAGAGGTTCGGGAAACCCGAGGAGTTAGGTGATTTAGTAGCCTTTCTTTCAAGTGAAAAAGCGAGCTACATAACCGGATCTATTGTACCAGTAGATGGAGGACTCCTACCCTGTATACCCTAAGTGATGTTTAAATGGGCGATGGGATTGAAGATAGGTAATGGTAGGGCTCTCCTAATACTTTGGTCTTTAACCGGGGTCTTTTCACTTCTAGCAGCTCTAGCAACGATCTCTGCTTGCTGGCTTCTGAACCCTTGGTTTGACTTCTGGAGAGATGCCTTCAGCGACTTCGGTGTAACTAAAGCATGCTGCCCTTGGCTCTACAATAGTGGCTTGATGGTTTCCGCATCTTTCCTAGCAATTTTCTCCCTATTTATACTCAGGTCATCCAAGCATAAAATAGAATCATTCTCAAGCGGTCTTCTCTTCACATCATCCCTGTTCCTCGCCCTAATAGGTGTATTTCATGGAGGTACCCGCCCCCACACATTCGTATCAACATGGTTCTTCCTACAAGGATTCATGTCCTTTACTGTCTTAGGAATCTCCCTCTACCTGATTGGAGATGCAAGAGGTATTGCTATTGCGATACTATCAGGATCTGCCCCTTTCATCGCTATCCTAATAGAGGAGCTTCGTGGATGGCCCTCAGCTGCTGTAGCAGAAGCTGCTGGCATATCCGTAATAGCTATCTCCCTAATCATCACAACAATTCACTACTTAGAGGGGATATTAAAGGAAAGAAAGGCTAAGATTAGTGAAAATTCAATTGGTGCCCATTAGCCCTAGAGTTGGAACTCTATCTTCTCTGTAAACACGATTCCCCTTCTCCTCATCTCTCTCATAAATGGGATAGGACTTATCACCTCTTCAGGATAATGAACTCCAGGTAAGTCTATAATTCCAAGTCCAATCCATTGTGCTGCCATAGAAGCTGGGCTACCGACTAATAATGCTTGAGCGCTTACCTTCCACCTCTCACTCCACCTTATCAAAGCTTCTATAGTCACCTGAGACCTCACTTCTCCCCTCCAACCCCTCGCAGTTGCCCTCATGACATCATAATCATTAGGCTCCACTTCCCTATTCTCCATTGTACGCTCTACAATATCTCTCAGAAAGTCTCTAGGGATTATTTCCATGCCATTTATTTTTACAGGAGAGGCGGAAGATAGCTTTAAATCACTGATAAGCTTATACTTTATGAGCAAATCCCTTGGAAAAGAGAGCTTGTAATCTACGAACCTCAACCCCTTTCCCCTGAACGTCTCTCCCAAGGAGTAGACCTCAGGATGCTCTACGTAATATAGTTCTTGTCTACCTACAGGATCAGGGAACTCCACAACCTCTCTTCCGGAGAAAGGAGGTACCTTTTCTACTCTACCATCTTTCCATACCTCCACCGGTTGCTCGAACTCGTCTAGTATCGTATCGAAGGAATAGGGGACTGGAAGAGGTATTCCGAGGGAGTCATAATCATTTAGATCGATCCACCCCTCCCTCAAAATGATCTCTTCTACCCTATCCAACTCGCCTACGGCCTTAGAGGCCATGATGTTTATCAGACCTGGACTACCCCCCATCTCTATCAGGGCGATCAATCCCTTTCTCTTGAACTCGGAATCCAACTTCCTCTGGGAGATTAGAGTATCAACATCATCGCCTAGATCTAGATAATGGGATCCAGCTTCTAACGAGGCCCTCATAACGGTCGGGATGGTGGTATAGAGGGCGGCGTTAAGTACAACATCCGCATCGAATCTTCTTATCACTTCAACTACGTCGTCCTTCGATGTGGCATCTGCTCGGCAATGATCTAGATCCTTAACCTCTGTGAGCTTTATCGCCTCCTCGTGAACCTTCTTAGCTCTTCTCTCATTTATATCAGCTATAAGTATAGATTTAACATTCGGACTAATCGAATCATCAGCTAAGTCAAGAACTGCAGCTCGACCCATCAATCCAGCTCCTATAACAGCTATTCTCATCACATCACCGACATGTAAGAATATTGTGGATTAAGCTCACATTAAAATAATCAGTTACGTCAGAAGGAACAGAGGTGGATCCTTTTTAATGGGCATATGGAGCCACTTAATAAGAAAAAAGATAAAGAAAACTACCTCATTCATCGCTATTTAAAGTACAAATGCTTCATTTACTCCATTAGTTATAGAGATATTTCGTGCATTTATCATAAACATTTTTATGTAATCAGGACAACGACATAAATCTAGGGTGCTGCTAATGGTAATTCCGCAAAAACATATTATTTCAGCAGCCCTGCTGATCCTAATCCTAGTCTTAGCAGCTATTGGTTTTTCAGGAGTTGCTGGGGCTACAGGAGAACCTAAACCTGATATAACAATTCTATACAAACCTCAGATAATCTCTGCAGTCTATAAAGTCTATGGTAGGCCTGAGTTGAAGTTCTGGGTAGCTAAAACAATAATAAAGAATGTTGGAACAGCTCCTATAAAAGATCTTAAAGTGAGCTATAAGATAGAAGGATATACTGACTGGTCTATTCCCCTTAAATACGACGAGGTACCTCCGGGAGGTGGCATAGTGGACACATATTATCCAAATTTACCTAAGAAGGTTTCAGAATTGACCTCATCAACGCCATCTACCTTGTACATAAAAGTAACATATAATAAGAATGGAAAAACAGAGGAAATTCTAGAAGAGAGAAAAATAGATATATTGGGTCTCCACGATTTTGTCTTCTCTAGTCTGCCACCGGAGGAAAACACAGGCAGCTTTTATGATTTATTCTATAACGCCCCTATGATAGCTGCGTGGGTGACTCCAACCGATCCTGTAGTGAGAGAATTTTCTGACATAGGAAATAAGCTAGCAGGAGGTGCAGGAGCATCTCTCTCCGATCAAGAGGCATGGAAATCCATGCAGGGAATTTGGGATGCCCTAATTCTTAGGGGAATGGCCTATAAAACCGAGCCGAATAGCTATTGGACGGGCAAGT
>JAVALV010000136.1:0-4861 GCA_032159055.1 Thermoproteota archaeon
ATTAGGATCTCTGAAAGGTCATTAGGCTCAAAGGAATCAACTTTCTTCACTATATCTACCCAATCTATTTCTTTGATAAGTCCCGCTGCCTCTGGCTCATGGATTATCATAACCTTCTTATCTCCTATATTAGCAACGTCATAGACTAGGGCATCAACTGGAACGTTCATGCTAATTCTGAGCACTAGCAGTAAGGTAGCCAAGCCTATTCTAAGCCATGTCAGGTCCTCATTAGGCTCTAGCTCTATAGAAATCCCATAGGTATAGTCTCTATATATTCCTCCTGTGGGGCCTATTACTGGAAGCGATTTGCTCTCCCTGATGAAGAGTGTCCTTTCTCTTACAGCTATAGGTCTTATCTTGCTGGAAGTTATCTTCCAATAGACCCTATTTGGGATTTTCGTTCTTAAACCAAATCCGTCAACCGGTGGATCGACAACGCACAACACCTCACTTCCCAACCTTCCTCTATAGTAATCGTCTACTAGGTCGACTCTTTCTCCCCATTCTATCTTTGTTTTTTCATATTCCTCTAAAACGAATGCTAGCGGATCAAAAGAGTATATCGTAGAGTACGAGAAGGGCTCCTCTAATATTCCCGTTATGATTCTTCCTCTCCTAAGGAAATCAGTTACTATGGAATCATTACTGTAGTCTATGGATCCTGGCTGAAATCTCTCAACTAGATCACAATGTCCTATATCTTCCAAATAACGGAGGTTTTCTCCCTCTCTTAAAGCCCTCTTGAAGCCATATGGAGGACCAAATTCGTAAAAGTTGAGATTATCCCATACTCTCTTACCTCTTCTCGTTAAAGATCCATGAGAAATAAGATCGAGCTTCTTTAGGAGATCTAGCTCTTCATCAGTGAGTAGATCCTTTAGTCTCGGATGAATGAACTTATAGAGCCCCTCAAATAATGTTGAGTACTTGTTACTAGGGTTAACGAGGGCAATCTCCAATGGGAGGCTTAACCATTTCTTCACAGCATCAGTTCCCCTTAGAAGGAGCTCCCTATCCCATCTATAAAGGGGAAATATTACCGTCTCAGTCCAACCCAGCTCTTCCCTCCTTCCTTTCCTTCCCTCACGTTGCTTAAACTCCCTAACACTTTCAGGTAGCCCTAGATGAACTACTCTAACTACGGTTCCTATATCCAATCCTTGGGAGAGTGTTCTCGGACTTATCAATACCTTTATACCGCCTTTTCTTGCAGCTTCTTCTATCTCCTCTCTCTCCTCCTTTGAAACTAGGTGGTGATGAGATGCAACATTTTCCAGTCCAAATTCAGCCTTTAGCCTCCTTTTGAGATTCTCAGCTGATCTTACTCCTCTAGTAAAGACTAGGGTGACTCCATCATCTTCAGCATAGTGACTTATTACCTCTGCCGGATCTAATTCAGGCTGAGGTACGTCAACCCCAACGGATCGGAGTAATTCAACTACTTTGTATACTTGACTCTCGAAATGTTCATAATCTTCAATAGCTTCCCTCAGATCATCACCTATAGGAAGAGCGAGGAGCTCTTCCTTATGCTGCTGAACTATATCCCATATTCTCTCGATGTTCTTCCCTAGTATTAGATATACGTCATTACGAACTCTAAACTGTCTTCCCCTCACTATTGATGTTTCTCTACCATTTATAGCCGTTAAATTACTTGCTAGATCTTCAGGATTGCCTAATGTAGCAGTAAGTATGACGAATTGGGGAGATCTGTCCATTAGCATAGATATAATCCTCATCATAGATAGGAGCAGCGCTAATTCCCTAGGGCCATAAAAATCTAGTTCGTCTATGACTAAGAGATCTATCTTCTCAAGGAAACCAGATAGATAGGATCCTTTCGTTGCTATTCTCTTTAAATCAGTCATTAGAAAGGCTGGATTGGTCACTAGGAGGTCTAGCTCTGAAATCTCCTCCTTAAGACGGGATCTGCCCATCTCCTTTATGAACTGAGTCCTCCTCTTCGCATCAATTACCTTAGATTTCAGATCTATAGCCTTAGAATACTCTTCTAGCCTCTTTATCTGATCATTAGCCAGAGCTAAGGTGGGGTATATGGCTAAAACCCTCTTTCCTTTAGCAGCATAAAAGAACCAAGCCTCCGTCTTTCCGCTCCCTGTACCGGATATGAGAATTAGGTTCTTTCCCTCTTCAAGGGATCTTAGTGCCTCAGCTTGGTGGGAATAAAGCTTCATACGAGATATCTCTGCAGCCTTTCCGGGATAGGAGGATAGGGATGGAGATATATCTCCAAAGGATAAGCCTATCCTATCGGGTTTAACTCCCTCTTCCGAATAACTATAATAGTTGTAGCCTAGTATTTCCAATAAAGTGGAAGTGGATACTCGGACCAAGGGTCCTACCTTTTAGGTATCCTCACCTCTAGAATGCCGTTCCTGTAAGTAGCCTTCGTCCTCTTAGGGTCTATATTAATAGGGAGATGCAATTTCTTCAAGAGCTCACCGGCTTTTATAGTAATATCCCTGCCCTTGACTCTAACAGAGATATTCTCCTTTCTCACACCTGGAGCATCCACTACTATTATTATCTCCTCATCAAGCTCAATAACATCTATTCCTTGCTCCTCTAGCTCCAAAGGAGCACCTCCCCTCCCAATTCCAAACTCATCATCGCTATCCGAGGGGTAACCCTCTCCTAGGGGCTCGTCTCCCAGAGGAGGACTGCTATCCCAAGCTGTAATATCACCATTTATGAACTTTGATAAATCCTCATCCATTTTCTTAAGTAAATCAATCATATCCTTCACAAAGTGATCAAAGGGATCACCATAAGGTTTCCTTTTCCTATTCTCGTCCAAGGGGTCCCCCCATTTACTACGCGAGGGGGGACTATTTAATCACTAACATGTCCTTCATCATCTAATACCTCGATCTTCGAAGTGTCCCCAGATTTACTAACCAGTATCGAATGGGTAGCTATATCTCTAAACCTAGCTGAGTGAGTTACAATTATCATTTGAGGGACATTTAGGGAGGATATCGTCTCTATAAGGGCATTTATTCTCTCTTCGTCCAGATGAATGGTCGGCTCATCCAAAATGAATGTCTCCACCCTAGCCATGAGATAGCGGGCAATTGCTAATCTTAAGGCGAGGGCCAGCGATACTCTCTCTCCCCCACTCAATCTATTAAATGAGAAGATAGAGTTGCCTCTCCTTAAATAAGGAGTGAAATCTTCATCGAGGTATACTGAATCATAATCAAAATTAAAGGAGCTGAATATTATATTAAGCTCCTCTTCTATTGAAGGTTTAGCTCTTTCCCTTATCAAAGTTTGTATTCCCTTATCCCTACTGAAAACTTCCCTGACCTTAATTATTTTAGATCTAAATCTACTTAACTTCTCTCTCTTAGTCCTCAGTTCCTCAAGCCTCTTCTTCTTCCCTCCCAATTGATTGATTCGCGATTCTAGCTCCTCGATCTTTCCGAGCAACTTGTTCTTTTCCGTTATAGCCTTATTAAAGGAAACCTCTAGATCTTCTAATTCCTCTCTCATGCTACGCAATGTGGTCGGATCGTAGCTAAGGGAAGAAATCTCCTCTCTCACGAGCCTTAACTCCTCGCTCATGCTTCTCAAATTTCCCTTCATTTTATCTATATCTCTCTTTAGCGAATCCCTTGTTGATAATAGACCTTTTAGCCTTTGCATTTCTTTAAAAGCAGCTAGAGATCTACTATATTCCTCATCTAAGGATCTCTCGTCCAAACCGAGAGCTGATATCCTCTTCTTCACTTCCTCCTCAATACCCATCACCTTCTCCTTGAGGGATTCTATGCTTTCTTCACTCAATTCCCTTCTAATCTCTTCTATAATGGGTAAAAGCCTCTCCTTTTTGGAGATTTCGCTCTTCAATTTATTTATTCGCAGTTTCAGTTCATTCAGGTCGGTTAATTTTTCTCTTAGTGGCTCGATAAGATCATTTAGTCCATTTATATCTCTCTCAACCTCGCTTAACTCTTTAATGTCGCCCTCTAGCTTTGCCTTTGACCTGCTAATCTCGGAAATGTTGAAGGACTTCAGATCTTTCAGTCTATCCTTCATCTCCGAGATTCTATCAGCCAGAACCTTAATCTTATTGTCATAATCTTCATATTCAACCTTCAATAGTTTTATTTCATCGAGCAGTTTCCTTCTTAACCTTTTAACAGATTCTCTATCGAGGTTCGAGCCACAGAGGGGACATTTATCTATACTCCCCCTTAGATCATCTAAATATCTCTTATTGTGTTCTATTCTTTCATTTGTCTTAGATCTCTCTTCTCTCAGGGAAGATAAGGAAGCCTCTAATTCATTGATCCTAGATTCCAAAGATCTGATCTCCTTGGTTATAATGCGATCCACATCGCTGGATTCATCAAGCTCCAAGCCTATCAAGCTAGATAAATCAGCTAATAAATTTCTAAGCTTATTTCTCTCCTCTATAATCTGGTTTCTAATCTCAGATGCTCTTCTCTCTGAGATCTTTAACCTCTCCTCTAGTCTTATCAGCCTATCTTTCAATGAGTTTAACATGCTTATCTTATTCTCCAAGGACTTCTCCTCCTCTACTAATTTATCGAGAGAGGCTACCTCTCTTTCATATAGGTCAAGCTCGTTCTTCCTCCTCTCCAAGTAGCTTAACCTATCCCTGAGCCTCATAAGCCCAGATATCTGTTCCTTAATATCGGAGATCGCATCATATTCGGAGGCAAGCTCCTCTAATTCAGGCATCTTAGTAAGTTCCTCCTCAATCTTAGTAAGTTCCTCCTCTTTGTTTCTTATTTCTTCAGTCAACTGCCTTATATTGGCCAAGAGATTCCCTTCTCTAGTCCTCAGACTTGTATACTTCCTATCT
>JAVALV010000137.1:0-6802 GCA_032159055.1 Thermoproteota archaeon
TTCTAAAATCTCTCTTCTTTACTTTGTAAACCCTCCTAACAGCTCCTTCATTTTCGGCATCAGCACCTAAGCCATATACAGTATCAGTAGGATATACCACAAGTCCTCCAGATGACCATCCGTTAATTACCTGGGTCTTACAGCTTTCATCACATCCTGATCTCACGTTTAGCCATATCACAAGAAATGGAGGATAAACGGTTTAATAAACCATAGCATTAAATCCTACTAGGATTAAAATGGATGAAGAAGAAGTAGAAGCTTATATAAAGCTTGGAGAACATCACTCTCATGTTCTAAATAGCTTTTCAAGGAATATAAAAGGCAATGTAAAGGTTGCAGAACTGGTCGAGGGATCTGAAAGGAGCATAAGGGAAAGTGGATATGAGCTAGCCTTTCCAACTAATCTTTCCATAAACGAGGTTGCGGCCCATTATACCGCTTATCCTGGAGATGAGACCTCTATACCGGAGAGCGGAGTCGTAAAACTCGATATGGGGTCTCATCTAAATGGTATGATAGTTGATGCAGCCAGATCCATAGCTCTCAATGAGAAGTATGAGGAACTTGTTCATGTGGCAAAGGATGCATTGGATAACGCAATAAAAAGAATGCTTCCTGGGAATAAAATTAGGGAGGTAAGCGAGGCTATCTACAATACCATCGTATCAGCTGGTTATAAGCCGATACAGAACCTTACAGGTCATAAGATAGAGATATATGTACTTCATGCTGGTACAGAGATACCTAACGTCCCAGTCAAAGGTGGATATAGGCTAAAAGAGGGAGATATCTTCGCAATAGAGCCATTTGTTACCTTCCCTGAAGCTAAGGGTTATGTGGTACCAGTTGGAGATCCCTTAATATTCTCCTTCAGGAAAAAATTAAGAACTAGAGATGAGATGGAGAGAAGAGTCATTAGATTGATAGAGAAAAAATATAACAGACTTCCCTTCTGCGAGAGATGGTTATTCAAAGAATTAGGTCATAGAGTAAATAATATTCTTCTCAGACTCCTCGAGAGGAGAGCCCTGATAGGATATCCTCCATTAGTAGAAGCCAGCCGGAAGATGGTTGCTCAATATGAGGATACTGTTTTAGTGACATCAGATGGTCCTATTAGGCTTACTGGTGGCACTCCATGAGAAGAAAAGCGAAAGGAACAAAAGCTGAGAGAGATCTGCTCGATAAGCTGTGGATGCATGGAATTGCAGCAGTAAGGGTTGCAGGAAGTGGATCAACAAGCCATCCATCTACTGACATAATCGCTGGCTATAAGGGAAAAATAGCAGTTATAGAAGTGAAAACTACATCAAAAGATGTAGTTTATATTCCTCAAGAGGAAATAAGCTCCATGGAGAAGCTTGCGCTCATAATGGGAGGAGATTGCTGGTTTGCAATCAGATTTTCGTCTGATAGAGGTAGGTTTTATTTAATCAGAATGAATGATGCAAGAAAACTCAGGTCAGGTTCTGTAGCAATAGATATTACTCTTGCAAGATCTAAGGGATTTTCTGTAGAGAATTTTGCTGAACTGCTTATTAAGGCCTAAACCAAGTCATCTTATAGCTGATAACATGGTCGTCTGACACTAGCGAGACAACTAAATCTTTCCTTACTGAAGTAGCCACTCTGCCAGATCTTATGAGATCCACGGGCCTAATTTTGTCCTTAATAGAGCCTGTGAGGCAGAGATATGGTGCATGCTCCAATCCAGGACCTTTCTCGTAAATCAGATAATCAGCTCCATACTTAGAACCTGCTTTCGGTATATAGCCAAGCTCTCTCCAATAGCGGTAAACTACCTCCTTGACACCCGATCCATCTCTAAGGGAGGAGAATATCCTACGGAGCTCCTCCAGATTTAACTCCTTCCCATTGTAATCTCTGACGACAAGCTTCCCCTTCGAGACTAAGTAGAGAGCTTCTATTATAGGTAACTGCAGGGGAACCTCATATAATTTGAAGGGCTCGGGTTTATCTATTCCCAGAGGATGTCCCCAAAATCCATTTGCATAGGCCTCTCCTCCTTTCCTATCGAACACTAAGACTCTATCACCTACTATGATTCCTGAGAGTGTTGGTATTCCATCTGATTTAGCTAACCTCATATCTCTCCTACTTGGAATGAAATTTTGGGCTCTATAATAAGTTACATTCAATTCATCGTCTACAACAGCTAAAATAAGCCTTTTTCTAAGCTTAGCGGCCCTTTCTATCATATCTAAGATATACTTGTGAGGAATAGGTCGATCTTCGGATAGCGTTAGAACTAGATCCTTAGAAGCAGCTTTCCCTATTTTAGTTCCTTTAGGGTATAGTCTAAGAAAATCCGTAGCTCTTTCATAGACCACTAACCTATCCCTCCTCCTAAGATCGCTGTAAACTATGTACTTGAGAAAACCTCTAGAATTGCTAACGAAGAGCTTCAAAAGATCCTCGAACATTATAGGCTTCTGTTGAGCAAAAACATTCATTTTTCCACTCCAGACAAGATAAGCGGCCTCTAACGGGTGGAGTTCTAGGCCCGCATCGAGAAGTTCTCCATAACCTTGGTCATACAGCTTTTGGGCATACCCTCTTTCTTTCACATACACGTAATCTCCTTTTAAGAACCCTTTGATCACCATTAAGATCCCTTTACAATAGAATTCTATTCTCTAAACCAGTAAATATAGAAGTTATAACGTCCTTTGCGAACTCGTAGTCTATCTCCGGATCCTCGCCGCTCTTAACGTGGCTAATGAAGTAGGATAATTCCTCTCTAAGAGGCTCACTTTTTCTTATTCTTGGCTGCTCAACCTTATCTGCCCATTCCACTCTAACTATCTGTTCTGGGTAGTTGATTATCAGGCTTCCTTTATCTCCCATGAATAAAGCCTCTCTAATACCTGATGGTGTAAGCCAGTTGGTTTCTATAGTTGAGATTACCCCATTCGGATAATGAGATAGAAATATAGCCAGATCTTCCTCACCACTATCCCCTAGGAGCTTTGCTGTGTAGGAAGAAACCTTTGAAGGTTTCTCTCCTGTAACATAGTGTTGCACATACATCTCATGAATAGCAAGATCTAGGGACACTCCTATTTTCCACCCCATAGCCTTCTTAGGAAGGCGTCCCACCCTTCTAGACCATACGGATAATAGGCTGCCTATATCTCCTTTATTTAAGATATCCTTGACTGCTCTAACAGCTGGATTGAATATCTCTATAAAGCCAGGCATGAATATGGCATCTGTTTTCTTTACGATCGACTCTAAATCGCTTAACTCCTCTCTACTGGTCACTACGGGCTTCTCTACTAAAACAGATGATCCCGCCAGCATAGCCTCTTGAGCTGCTTGATAAAGGTGTTGAGGAGTAACTGCCACACTCACGGCATCAAGGGATTCCTTGCGAATCATATCCTCTATTGAGGTGTAATAATTCACATGGTAAATCTCAGCCAACCCTTTGGCCGCATCCCTCCTCACATCCATGACAGCTACAAGCTTGGCGTCCCCTAGCATCTTGTAAACTCTAGCATGAGCCGATCCGAACCATCCGCATCCAATGACTCCTACTCTGGCAATCAATCTTACCCCGATAGGTATATTTCTTAGCCCATAAAAAGGATCCGGTGGGTATAGTATGATTGGGGGCGGCAAGGTATCGGGCTTTATCCGACTTTTCCGACCTAAGAACGCGTTGATGTCTGTTTTAGGTGTTCTAGTTGGATGGATAAATGCCTCCGAGAATATATCACCTAATCTCCTCTTGGCATGTTTAGTGCCGCCCCTCATACTTATGGCCGGTAATGCCATCAACGATTATTTTGACGCTTCGATAGATGCAATAAATAAACCTAATAGACCCATCCCGTCTGGCATTATCTCTGAACAAGAGGCATTTGTCTCGTACATAATCTTATCTTTTATAGGAGTTGCTCTCAGCATCCCCCTTGGTATAATAGAATTCCTCATAGCCCTATTCTTCGCAATCTCATGGTATATATATGCCAAATGGTTAAAATCAATGGGCTTGGTCGGTAATGCCCTAGTTAGCTTAGGAGTAGCATTCACTCTCATCTTCGGGGCATTAGCGGCTGGTACTTTGACGCCAAAAGTTATAGCATTTTCCTCGATAGCTTTTACATCGAACTTAGCTAGAGAAGTTGTTAAGACTATTGAGGATATAGAGGGGGATACGGCCTATGGACTGAAAACTGTAGCAATAAGGTTCGGATTAAAGAAATCTGGCTTGATAGCTGCCTGTCTTTCTCTGCTATCCGCTCTACTTACCATAATTCCTCTTATAATGCTAGGAACGGGTTGGGCCTACCTTATATTAACGGTACTAATATCCGCTCCATTGCTAATCTACTCAGCGTATCTTTCTTGTAGAATAAAGGGTAAAGAAAATGCCAGAAGGATAAGTGATCTCCTGAAGACGTCGATGTTTTTAGGAATTATGGGAATGCTCTTAGATCCTATAATATGAGGAATCTGAGAAGACTTCTCCTCTCTAAAACCCCAACTACCTTATCCTCCTGTTTAACTACGGGAATTCCTGGGAGCCCGGATTCTATGAAAATATCCTTAGCTAAATCTATTGATGCCGAATAGCTCAGTTTGCTTGGAGATTCTAGCATTACATCTTCCACCACTATTCTCCTAACTACATTATCCATATATGCTGGATCGATATCTTCTCTAACATCAAGAAAAGCCTTAGCCAGATCTTTCTCCGTAATAAGACCAACTAATTTGCCTGATTCTATTACGGGGAGAATTCTAGCTCCTCTCTCCAGCATTATGCTTCTGGCATGTACTATTCTCTCATTAGGCATTATCTTGGGATGATTCTCTTTAACTAACTCCTTTATATCGCTATCGGAGTTAACAAGCTTAATTAGATCTGTCTCCGTTATTATTCCTATAGGCCTTCCATTGTCCTCTGTCACCGGTAAAGAGCCTATCCCTCTCTCCATCATTAACCTAATTGCCTCTTTTATCGGAAAATCAGGATTTACTACTACAGGGGGTTCTGTCATTAATGCACTGACATATATTCTCCTCGCAGGGATCCTTTGGAATCTAGAGGATCCCAAACCATCCATTATATCTCTCATACTGAGTACTCCAACTACCTTTTCATTTGATGTAACTATCAAATGGCTGACACCATTCCTCTCCATGACATCGAAAGCAACCTTAACCGTTTCTCCCTTATCTATCGAAATCACGGGTTTAGCCATGAGATATGAAACTTTCTTATTATGAGGCATTAGCAGCACCTCTCACGAGACCCTTTTTATCTATAATCCCTGCCAATTCTCCCCCTTTGAATACAGGTATGGCGCTCACCTGCCACTCTATCATTAGCCTTGCTGCCTTAGCGGCATCCTCCTCAGGACTTAGCTTAACCCTGATTTCCTTCATTATATTCTGAGCCGACTTCACTCTTGTATCGACACTCATCCTGCCAGTTCTAGATGGAATTAGCACATACTTTTTAGCTAAATTGGGTTCCCAGAGAGCTATATCTCCTTCTGTAATTAGCCCTAGGTAATTACCATTAGAACCGACAATTAGAACCCTACTTCCCTTTGCTACGAGCTTTGCTACCTTCTTTAAGTTTGTATTAGGTGATATGACCTTATATTCCCTGTTCATAAGATCATTAATCTTGAACTTACCCCTCAGTCCTTCCGAGAAATATCTTGATATATCTGTCTCCGTTATTATTCCCACTAGAGCTGAGTCTTTGACTACGGGTAATCCACCGAAACCTTTGCTACTCATAATTCTAGCAGCCGTAGAGATAGATTCCTCAGGGCTTATTGTAATGGGATCCCTTGTCATGAACCTATCCACTAGCGAGTTCTCTGGATCTCTCCATCTCCATGGAGCCCCCCTTCTAGCTAAAATTTTGGCTACATCAATTGCTGTTATAATTCCGACTACATCTCCTCCGTCCACGACCACGAGTCTCCTGACCTTCCTCTCTAACATTAGGTTTCGGGCCCTACCTAAGGTATCTTGGGGGGTCACGGTAACAACATCAGTACTCATATACTCCCTAACCTTTGCTCCCAATCAGGTCCCCCCTACTATATGAGGCTCCAACCCTTCTTAGACTTAGCTAGTCTCAATTTCTCAGATAAGATGAACCATATGTGGGGAGCAACCTTTAATACATCTCTAGACGAAATTATCCCTACGACATTATGATTGGAGTTTATGACTATCAATCTCCTTACGTTATGATCTACCATTATCCTAGCAGCTTCGTCTATATCAGCGTTATCTCTTATAACAATAGGATTATCTGTCATAACTTCCTCGATTTTTACCTCATCAGGCTTTCTTCCATCTTCTTTCGCTATATATCTCGAAATAAGATCCCTCTCCGTCACTATACCCTTTAGCTCTCCTTCCTCCATAACAACAACCGAGCCTATATTGTACTCACTCATGAGCTTAGCCGCTTTATAGACCGTATCTGGGGGGGTCACGGTAATCAGATTTCTGTTCATTATTTCAGATACTTTTAGCCGGATCCTTGGTTCTTCTCCCTTTTCGGGAATTAATGACCACATAACGATCACTCCATAATATCTACTTTTCCTGGAGGCATCACTCTCAATATATCATCCAAGTTTATGTCTGGTTCTGCCGAGACATCAGATACCCCACCTATTTTAATGTTTTTGCGGAACCAAGCTTCTATCCTATTTTTTAACATTTTAGCAGCAGCTTCCTTACCTAAAGAACCAGGTCTTAAACAAATTGAATAAAGGAATGGAGCATCAGCTGGTGC
>JAVALV010000138.1:0-3297 GCA_032159055.1 Thermoproteota archaeon
AGAGAAAAGGGGATTCATCAGGACTGGTAGGGGATCAGCTATCAGTGCTATTCCCTGGCCCTTTAGGGAGAAAGGCATTGCTTTTTTGTCCCTTGAGCTTTCTAAAGTTCAGAATTGAGGGAGCCTCGTGGCAGCCAAAACCTCGGTCGTTCATTCTACCTAGGTTGTATAGAATGTCTTTCATCTCATTTCTCGCTTCCTCTATATCATCAAACCTGCCCATCCAGGCCCCTAGAATGTTTTCCTCAATATCTCCCTTTTCCTTCTCTATTATGAGCACCACATAACCCTGCCCCTTAAGTAAGAAACCCTCAGCTTCGTACTCATCTATTCTCTTCGCACCTATGCAGACCATATCCACCTTATCCACTACCTCTAAGCGATCCAGCATCCTCCATCCTCTCTAGCAGGAGAGATAATGCCCTTCTCAGTACCCTGTCCGACTCCTCCCCCAACCATCTCGGTCTTTTGATCAGATCCTCTACTTCCTCTTTTTTGGAAACCCTCTCGTATATCTTCAGGCCCAAACGGCCCCGTCTTCTCAAATCACACTGCAGTATGAATTCTCCATTCCTGCCCTCATCGAGACTGCATGAAACGAACACTCCTTGAGATATTTCCACCTTCAGCATCTCTATCGCTGGTGTCTGCACTTGGATCTTATTTAAGGTTGGCTGTCCCAGTTATACGAACTTTTAAACGAGGTTAGGTTGGGGAGGTTAGTGAGAAAATGCCAGCAGAACTGATGGATTTTATGGAAGCTGCCAGCTCCCTTGCAACAGATATGAAAGCATCCAGAGATCCTGATGATCCTGATCTGATCATCGTAGGTATGAGGTTCCCGAGGGATTTACTGGATTCGATGAGAGAGGAGCTATCTAGATCCTACGCTTCCCTCGAAGATAGATATGGAAAGATATCTGAGAAGGGAATGGATGATGAGGGTGTCGATGCTTGGGCATATATAGAGGATCGTCTATCCAACCTCGATAGTTTAGTAAAGAAAATAGAGAACTATGGAGATGTGATAGGGACTATTGAGGTAAGGAAGGAGGGATTTGGGATACTTGTATATCCTAAAGGATCGCTGAGCGGATTCGCAGTTAACCTGACGTACTCCCTAGCGAGATTACTACCAAAGGAAGCGGTGACATTCTCCCTGATTGGATACGAGCTTACAAGGGATTTTTTAGAGATCTCTTTCTATGTCTCTACTAGGGAGGAATGTACGCCGGAGGAGGCAAATGAACATGGGCACGAAAATGGATAGATCGGAGATTTCCATTAGGGGCTTCATATCCGTAGCTAGAGAGCTAGTAAGTAGACCTGAAATCCAAGAGGTGATAGTAAATCTGGCATCCGCTAGAATTACCGTCGTAGTAGATCCCAATTTCCTAGAAAGGAAACTGGAAGGTCTTCTAGACGAAGCCAAATCCTATTATGGGAAGCTCGGTTCGTTAAGGGAGTTGAGGGAATACGAGTTTGAGGATGGGGTATTTGAGTTAGCTCTATCAATCGAGAAAGGCAAACTCAAATACCTAGAAGATCTTGCTGAAGGAAGAGGGGATTACATTACCGGTTTGGAGGAGAGGAAGAGAGAGGGTGCACTTATCGTTAGAATACTACTTAGAAGCTCTTCCATTGAGAAAGCAATTGAACCTATTGGGGAGGAACTCTCAAAACTTAAGTTCATTGTGGAATATGCCGGAGCTGAGTTAGATGCGTCTAGGGCTGCCATATTCACTCCGTCTATAGCTATACCTAGTAAGGTGTCTAATCAAACTTCCCTGATAATTCCCCTTAAGTATAGAGCATACATCGACCTATGTTTCAAGTTGAATAACGAAGCCTAACCGTTCTCGCTTATATTTTAATGGATCGCGAGGAAGCGATAAATGATCAACGTAGCTTTACCTCAGATCCTCTACCTAGCTCTAGTATCGCTAATAGCCATACTCTACAGTAGAATGAGGCCCATAGTTATTTTACCAGCTCTCATGATAGGATCCCTATTTGGAGTAGCCCTTGGCCTTGAAATACCCAAGTTGCTAGTTGATTTAAGCCCATTTGCTTTGGCTCTTCTAGTTTTCATAGCAGGAGTCGAATTAGATGTGGATTTTGTTAAAAAGGAGAAGGAAAGAATCCTCCTCTTCTTATTTTTCGAGATAGCGATCGTAATCTCTATATACGTTTTCTTGAGGATCATAGTACCTCCAGGGATAGCCCTCACATTAGCAGCCCTGATGATAGCCTCCAACGAGTCTTTTGCTTACGAATACGGTAAGGTATCTGACAGGGAGCTCGCTAATTATGGGATAGCTATATCGATTTTAGAGGACTCGGTGGCAGTGTTCCTCTCTTCCATTGGATACTTCACCTTAGGTCTTAAAGGCATATCCAGGGAAGTTATTTACTGGCTTATAGCTTGGAGCATCATTGTCCTCATTGCTACTATCGTACTAGCTAGATGGATTGATATATTAGTAAGAGGCGCCGAGGAGAAGACGAAGCTACTGACGGTACTTCTTTACATGTTGATTCTAATATCGATCTCAGAGTCCCTACACCTACCTGAGGCCCTCATAGTCTTCATAGGAGCGATATCCATGGCCATTCAGGGGTTAGACAGGCCAGTCTTTGAGGTACTTGAGGGCCTCATGACCCTAGCTCTCATGGGTTTCGTTATGGCATTACCTTACTACGTTAATGTCCCTGAGATGCCGCCTCTGGATACCTTTTTCTTATACTTACATGCCATAGCCTTTGGTTCAGTTTTTGCAGTACTTGCCTTCGTTTTTAGAGCAGTTGCCCTATTTACCGCCAGTTTCTTAAGTGGCATGGACATCGTGAGAGGACTCAGGCTCTCAGTGGTCCTAGCTAATACGGGAGAGTTTGGGCTGCTCGTCCTAGCTACCTTGCTGGAGCAAGGCGTTAATCTACCTCTAGAGATAGCTCTAGGAGCCATGTTCGCCTATGCATTCAACCTCACCTTGCTAAACGCTATAAGCGGCAAGGTCGATGGGTTAGTTAGCTATATCTTAGATAGGACTCCGGGGCCCATTATGGGAAAACTTTTTAGAATACATGATGAAATAGTTGAAGTTATAAATGATCTTGTGGTGGATGCCGAATTCAAGCATCATGTTTATCAGCTGGCTATAATAATAAGCCTTACGTACCTGCTCTCATTCTTCTTCAATATGAGGGTGGGATTGCAGCAGTTACTCCTTGTATCTCTCTTCTCATCTATGATAGCTGCTATTTATGTAGTTATTAGGAGAATGGCTAGGGGATTGA
>JAVALV010000139.1:0-6559 GCA_032159055.1 Thermoproteota archaeon
TAGATAGAATGAACAGTTTAGACCTCGCCTCTCAGGAACTTTATCGTCAATTCATGCTTTGGATTTAGGGCTATGGCGTCGGTGAGGCCGAATTCGACGAGCTCTCCCATGTAAAGGAAAGCTATGTAATCCGAAATCCTAACTGCCTGATGGGGCGTATGGGTTACCAAGAGTATCGTTATATCAAGGTCCTTTATCAGGTCCCTCAAAGCCTCTTCTATCTTAGCGGCATTCACCGGATCAACATTTCCTGTAGGTTCATCGAGTAAGAGGAGCCTAGGCTTAAGAGCCAAGGCTCTGGCCAAACAGAGCCTCTGCTGCTGTCCCCCACTTAATCTCATCGGATGATCGGACAGCCTATCTTTCACTTCATCCCATAGCATGGCCTTCTCAAGGGCCCACCTAACTAGATCATCCAGCTCCCTTCGGCTCCTCACGAGTTTATTGAGTTTAGGTCCTATGGCCACATTGTCATATATGCTCATGTGAGGGAAGGGATTAGGTGTTTGAAACACCATGCCCATGAGCCTCCTTACCTTGTATGGATCCGCTGAGTAAATATCGGTATCATATACTATGACCTTCCCCCTTACTTCGCTCTCCGGTATGAGATCTATGAGCCTGTTTATGCTCCTTAGCAGTGTCGATTTGCCCGAACCTGATGGACCCATTACCGCTAATATGCGTCTCTCAGGAACGTTAAGCGTTATTCCCTTCAGTATATGCTTTCCCCTTATCCAGACATTAACATTTTCCATCTTAAGAGCATATCTCCTCACAAGAACACCTCCTTTGCATATCTCCTCGATAAGAGGAATATTCCCAAGAATATGAGCACCAGGATCAAGGCAGCTCCCCATGCAACCTGGTGGAAGTTTCTGTAAGGGGTCTGTGCGAAGTCAAATATCAGCAGGGATATGGAGTCACCATGATCCAAGGGACTAAGCGGAAGAGAGAGCCTGTCCCTTCCCAAGGTGAATAATAGGGGAGCAGTCTCCCCCACCACCTTCGCGAAGCCTATCAGAATACCTGTCAATATTCCCCTTCTGGCAATTCCCGTCAGGATCCTAAATACCACTTTGGGCCTGGAAAGGCCCAAAGCAAAGCCAGCCTCTCTATAGGTGAAGGGTACCCCCTCCAAAGCTTGTTCCACATATGTAGTGACATAAGGTATCATTATTATGGTTAGAGCGAGGGAACCGGCTAGTATGGAGAAACCATGGGTCGGTAGCACGATTACCACGTAGATCAGCATTCCCACGACGACCGATGGGATCTCTAGGAGAGCTTTACTGACGGTTCTCACTCCCCTAGCTATGAAGTTATCCGGGAATTCCACCGCGAATACCGCAGCTAAGAAGGAGAGGGGTATGCCTATAATGGATGAGAGGAAAGCTAAGAATAGAGTACCCGCTAGTGAAGGAGCTATACCACCAAGCCCGCTCTTTGGGGGAGGAGGGACATCTGTCAGGAACCTGAGCCCGGCAGATGCCAAGACAGGTGCCCCGTTCCACACTATGGATAGGAAAACATGAAAGACAGGGAGTATGGCAGCTACTGACAATATTATCACGATGGACAGGAACGCTTTCTCCTTCAAGTCACGCCAGTCAGGCATATAACTCCCTCACCTTCCTCATCATCACGACACCTATACCACTGAATATCACTCCCAGAGTGAGCAGAACCAAGCTGCCAGCGAACATAACGTTCTCCATTAGGGGATAGAATGTAGATTCGGAGAACTGGTTAGCTATGAGGGATGATATGGTATATCCAGGGGCGAAGAGGCATGGAGATACGTTGAAGGAATTTCCTACAACTAATGCGACAGCTACGGTCTCGCTTGCAGCTCTTCCAAGGCCTAAAAGGAGGGCCGCAATTATAGCTGGCTTTATCATGGAGAAAAGTATCTTGAAATACTCGTACCTAGTAGCTCCAAGGGAGAGGGCAGCCTCCCTGTAAGTGTGAGGGATGTGCCTGTAGGCGTCCTCTATCACGCTGTACATGAATGGTATTATCATTATAGCAAGTAGTAGGCCAGCTGCTAGGAAAGAGGCCCCACTCAATGGGTCGCATGAGAACAGGGGGATGAATCCAAGCTTCGAGTGGAGCGGAACCATTATATAGTCTCTAATTAGGGGGATCATGACCTCAAGGCCCCACAGTCCGTAAAGTATCGTAGGTAATCCGGCCATGAGGTCTATCGTGGAGGAAAACAGTTCCCTTATCCTCCTGGGGGCGATATCCTCCACCATGTAAACCGTCGATATGGATAGAGGAAGCGCTATAACTGCGGCTATGGCAGAAGTAACGAGTGTACCGTAAAGAGGAGCCAGAAGACCGTACCTGACGAACTCAATGCCCCTCTCAGAAACCTTCCACACGTTCTCAGTTAGTAATCTAAAGCCAAACCTCTGAAAAGCTGGCCAAGCCATATATACTATGACGTAAGCCAGCAATGCGAACAGAGCGAATATGAGGGATGCTATAGGCAGGAGTGTCAAGAAGAAGCCTTTATCTACCTTCGGGAGGAGTCTCATGCTAACACCCTAACCTGCCCAACTAACCAACCGAGATGGACGAGATCAATACAGGATCCCTGTGTACAGCAGCAATATCGAGGATCTCCACATTTCAAGCACCCGTATGGCAGTTTCCCTTACCAGCTAGTCCTTCCAATAAGGAAAAACTATAAACGTTATGAGGGTATATCTCAGAGAGAAAATAGGCTATATAGACTATATATTCGTTAGGGGCATCGCGAGAAGATCTCAGGTAAAAGGGGATAGCGAGCGAGAAACGCTAGAAGGTAAGAATGGTTAATATCATGACTGCTTATTTATCCTATCGTGAGAGAATTGAGGAACGGTCAGAGGGGAACTTTACGTCCGCTAACTTCTATCTCGCATCCCTCTCCTGCTGCTATTATAGCCAGCTCTCCCCTCGCCACATCAAGCTCCTTTAGATCTAGGGAGAGATCCCCGCATGAAATCCTTGCTTGACCCTTCCATCTAGCGAGGAATATGTGATCCGAAAGCTTAACTAGATCTAAACCCTCTGCAGGGGTCTCCCAATTCCTCACAATACCCCTCGTGTAAATCACCTGAGGAGGTCTTAGGGTCCCTTTCGCGCAATCAGGTATCCTGATCCTCGAATCGCCTATTCTCAGCTCAGAACCTCTGGGAAGTTTAACCAAGAGGACCGGTGTCTGGATGTAGATACTTCCTGCCTCCTTCAGCATTGTAACGTTCTCCTCTAGGATTTCAGAATCTCCCTTCCATATCTCAATGGGAATTTCCCTCCTCACCTCTACGTCAGCTGGAAAGAAGACCCAGTATCTCATTAGAGCATAACATTCATCATCGCAGGATATTATGGCCGCTTCTGCAGAGGCCATCCTAGTTCCGGAACCGCACCATCTAGCTGAGATCTCCCCAGCTGGTGGCCAGGCCACGGTTAATGCTGAAAGATTCACTTCTTTCTCCTCCTTCCTCTTGAACATGATCGTCAGGGAGATTAACGCCAGGACTATCAGAAGCAACACGATAGCCATGAGTACCCTATTCATTTGGATCTGATTCTATCCCTGCACTCATATAAAAGTTATGGGATCCGAGAAAACGTATTATCACGTCCATCGAAGGGAATTAGGTGAGATAATTAAAATATATAAAAAAGAAAAGAAGAGATCGTTAGAGAGCTTGCTTCCAGATGGAGAATGAATGAGAGAGTAAGGTAGAAAGATCTTCAATACTCCGGAAACTCCACACCCTTCTCCCTTAATACCGCATGAGCTGCAGCGAGCCTCGCTACCGGAACCCTGTAAGGAGATGCGCTGACGTAATCGAGTCCTATCAGGTGACAGAACTCTATGCTCCTTGGATCTCCTCCGTGTTCCCCACATATCCCTATCTCCAGATTTGGATTCGCTTCTTTTCCCTTCCTCACAGCGATCTTCATTAGCTCCCCAACACCCTCGAAGTCCAATGACTGGAATACGTCGAAGTCCAATATCCCCTTGTCTAGGTAATCGGCCATGAACTTGTTCTCAACGTCATCCCTACTGAAAGTGAAGGTACCTTGGGTCAAATCGTTCGTACCGAAGCTGAAGAAATCCGCCTCTCTCGCTATCTTATCGGCCGTCAAGCATGCTCTGACCACCTCTATCATCGTACCTATGGCTGCATTCACGCCTAACTCCTTGAGGACCGGCTCGATTGCCTTCTTCTTCACGTACTCTATCTCCCTATAATCGCAAACCTGAGGTATCATTATCTGAAGGTGTAGATCCTTCCCTTCCTTCCTTAGCTCGAGGTAAGCCTCAGCTATCGCTCTGGTCTGGGCTTCATATATCTCGGGATTTGTAACACCTACCCTGACTCCCCTGTGACCCATCATAGGATTCGCTTCCTTGAGCTCCCTTACACGCTTAAGTACATACTCCAGCCTCCCAACCTCCTCCTCATCACCTCTCATCCTCGCATCACATATCTTCTCAAGCAGATCCTCAGGGTTCGGTAAGAACTCATGTAAAGGTGGATCGAACAGCCTAACCGTGACCTTAAGCCCCTCCATAACCCTGAATATATCCAAGAAATCTCTCTTCAAGTGAGGGATCAATTCCCTCAGAGCTTCCCTCCTTTCCCTTTGATCCCTGGCCATTATAACCTTCTGAAATATTTGGAGTCTCTCGGGCTTTCTAAACATTCTCTCAGTTCTGAGGAGACCTATTCCCTCAGCTCCAAACTCTCTGGCTATCCTAGCATCCTCCGGTGTATCGGCATTTGCTCTAACACCTAATCTCCTTATCTCATCAGCCATCTCGAGGAGATCGAAGAACTCCCTAGGTAACTCGGTCTTGGCAGTGGGTATCTCCCCGAGATAAACCTCTCCGGTGAATCCATCTATCGTTATCACATCTCCTTCCCTTACTGCGACATTTCCAACCCTGAACTCCCTTCTATCGTAATCTATCCTCACTTCCTCAGCTCCCACTACAGCTGGCTTTCCTATTGCCCTAGCTACCACAGAAGCGTGGCTTGTCATCCCTCCTCTGCTCGTTAGAATTCCTTGGGAAGCGTAAAAACCATGAACATCATCTGGCTTAGTCTCCTCCCTCACTAAAATGACTTTCTCTCCCTTTTCAGCCCACTTAACTGCGGTATCAGCATCGAATACCACTCTCCCCGTAGCCGCACCAGGAGACGCGTTCAATCCCTTTGCCAAGGGTTTAATTCCCTTTTCCCTTAGATACTTCTCATCTATCCTAGGATAGAGCAAACCAGTTATATGCTCTGGCTTAACCCTAGCCAAAGCTTCCTCCTTAGTTAGAAGGCCCTCCCTTATCATGTCCACTATGGTCCTAACCCTAGCCAATGGGGTCATTTTTCCGTTCCTCGTTTGGAGGAGGTAAACTTTCCCTCTCTCTATGGTGAACTCTATATCTTGGACCTCCTTCTTCACCCGCTCCAGCTTCTTAGCCATGTCATAGAGCTGCCTGTACAGATCAGGCCTCTCCTTCTTCAAATCCTCTATCTTCTTTGGGGTCCTTATACCGGCAACTACGTCCTCTCCCTGGGCATTGGGGAGAAACTCGCCATAAAGCTTGTTCTCTCCAGTGGCTGGATCCCTGGTGAAGAGGACCCCTGTACCTGAATCGAAGCCCATGTTCCCGTACACCATGGCCACAACGTTGACTGCAGTTCCATCAGCTATATCAGGAGTTATCTTGTTTGCTTTCCTATAATACACAGCCCTCGGAGTGTTCCAAGACCTGAAAACAGCCTCTATTGCTAATTCAAGCTGCTTCCATGGATCCTGAGGGAACCTCTCTCCCAATATCTCCTTATACCTGTTGACGATGTACTTCAGGTCCTCGGCTGTCAGCTCGGCATCGCTCCCTATCCCCCTCTTCGCTTTAACTTCCTCAAGTATGTCATCGAATACCTTCTTATCCAATCCCAGAACTATCGTTCCGAACATCTGGAGGAATCGCCTATAGACGTCATAGGCGAAACGCTCATCTCCTGAGAGCCTGGCAAGACCCTCAACCACCTCATCGTTTATTCCCAAGTTGAGAACGGTATCCATCATACCAGGCATGGAAACCGGAGCTCCGCTCCTCACAGAGACCAGAAGGGGATTAGAAGGATCTCCAAACTTCTTACCCGTCTTAGATTCGAGCCACGCCATGGCCTCCCTTACCTGATCCATTAAGCCCTCCGGGAGCTTTTCTCCCTGGCGATAGAAGAGCCTGCAGGCTTCAGTCGTGATGGTAAAACCGGGTGGACCGGGCAGGCCCTGCTTATGCATGAGGACGAGGCCAGCGCCCTTACCACCTAAGAGCTTCCTATCCCTAGGATCCGCTTCATCATACGTATATACTAACTTTGTCAAGGAGGGCACCTCCTGATTGCTACAATGTAAAAATATTTTAATTTGTCCTTCGTTCATAGCGGCTCGGGAAGTAAGCTCTGACCTGAGCTCTCCTTGCCCTTATTAAACTCAGCTAGACTAGATAAACGAGTAATAGAAAATAAGACAAAATAAAATGATA
>JAVALV010000140.1:0-2725 GCA_032159055.1 Thermoproteota archaeon
ATTGATAGAGGTGCTTTCGACGTTAAAGAGCTAGCAATTTCGTCTCTTAAGGGCAAAGATGATTATGCTAGGGGAGTAGCTGCTGGACTGGATGTCGAACTTGATCTTATCAAAGCTCTAGCTCTATGGACAGTCCAACCAATCCTAATGTCTCTAAAAGATATCTCGAGCGATAAAATAAATGTCAAAAGCTGGTATAAGGGTTACTGCCCAATATGTGGTAGCTACACAAGGACGGGATACATGTCTGGTGAGGGGAGGAAGTTAACCCTTAAATGCGAAGTTTGTGGAATGGAATGGCCATTCCAGAGGCTTAAATGTCCTTTCTGTGGAAATGAAGACAATAAGAAACTGGGCTTCTACTCACTTGATGACAACAAGTTCAGGCTCTATGTATGTGACGAATGTGGTGAATATTGGAAGGTCGTAGATGAGGAGATAGCAGGAAAGATGATTCCGAGGGAACTGTACCCAATATGGACCTTCAATCTTGATGATATTGCTTCATCCCTTAAATCCGAGGAGAAGGAAGGATCTGAGGAAGATAGTCGGAAAGAGCTCTCAACAGACGGGTAGATTCCTCCTACGATCTCTTTCATGGCCTATTTCTCCACCTTTCTCTTTCCACTCTACTACAGGTGCATTCCTTATCCTATTTGTATGAGTGAAGACCTTAAGTCTGCGGGTTAGGTCCTTAGAAACCAAGGTAATTCCCCTAGAGTAAGCTGAGATCACTCCACTCATCAATGCATGTCTAGGGCTCAGTACGATCCTCAAGTTTACCGAGTCCATCATCGAGACTAGATCGCTGGATACCCTGCCTGTGGTAACTAAAACAGGAGTATAGCCGCTTAAGGAACTCCCTTTCCTCAAAATCCACCCCAAGATCTTCACCATACCAGTATGCCTGCTCACATCTACCAAGGACATTTTAGAGGAGATCTTCCCACCCTTTAGGAGAAAGAGAGCCATTGAGTGGAAGGCATAGGGACAATCCTTCTTTGGGACAAGTTCCGATAACCTTCCCAATAGATCCATGGCTAGATTCCATTCCAATGGATCTTCCAACCACCTTGGTATCTCCAAAGGCCTATCCTTCCTTGAGACCTTAACTAAATATTCCAACTCGTTGACCTTTACGAGATCAATTAGGCTTATATCAGATTTCACTTTTTCCCTATAATAGAGGAATCCAAGTGTAGCCTCTTCAATTAAATCCGGGCTTGTATAGAAATAACCGACATTGCCTTCACCTTCCAGCTCAATGGTATATTTGTAATCTGCAGCTATTCTCACACCACGCCAAGTCCTCGTTGCCCTTTCGCAGGGATGCATCTAAGGAACCCAGCATCGATCTCAGTCACAAGCTTAAAAGCTTCACTTAGATTTCAGCTGTTATTCTTTCTTCTTTTCTTTCCTCTCCTCTTATCTCCTCGCCTTCTGTAGTAGCCTTGGATTGGGATAGTGGACTCATGGCTCTATCCTCTTTGCTCAATGATTTATATCGAATTACTCATGTAATTGCATATGGATATAGAAGGAGCGATAACTCTCGCGATTGATGAGGGTGCCGATTTTGCTGAAATTAGGAGGGAGAGAACCGAGAGTACCATGATACGCATGATAAACGGGGTTGTCAGAGAATTATCCAGAGGTAGTGAGCTTAGAATAAGCGTGAGGGCTCTTTATAAAGGGGGGTGGGGGCTAGGAGTTGCTAGCTCACCAGATGAGTTGAAAGACGCTGTTAAAGATGCTGTTAAACTAGCTAAGCTATCATCAAAGTGGAATGAACCGATAGATCTTGAATGGCCTAGCTTCAAGGGAAAATACGAGGTAAAGGCCCAGAAGCCAGCTTGGGAGGTCAACACCTCGGAGAAGATAGAACTAGTTAGGGAACAGGACAATAGGGCTAGGAGGATGGACAAGGTAAGGAATACTAACATAATGTTCGGGGACGTATTGAGGGAAACGAGGATAGTTAACTCCCTAGGAACAGATGTAAATCAGAAGATCTCTAGGGTAAGGTTGGCTGCGTACATATTCTCTCACGAAGCCGGACTGACTGAGAGCGCCTTTGAATCGAGGGGTGGAGTAGGGGGGATGGAGATTGTTGAAGGATCTAACGTCGCTGAACTAGCTGCTAAAAGAGCAGTGGAAGCCTTGTCTGCTAAACCAGCTCCTCCAGGGGCTTTTCCAGCGATACTCGATCCAAAATTAGCTGGTGTTTTCATACACGAGGCATTCGGTCATGCAGCTGAAGGAGATGCTATAGTGAACGATCAGAGCATATTAGTTGGGAAGATGGGTGAGAGGGTCGGATCTGATGTGGTGAGCGTCATAGATGATCCGACCGTCGAGGGTCTTTACGGGAGCTATAGATATGATGATGAAGGGACGGAGTCCAAGAGGAAGTATATCGTGAAGGAGGGTATACTCTCCGGCTACATGACTAGCTTAGAAACTGCATCTAAACTTAAAATGGAGCCTACTGGTAACGCTAGATCCATGGACTACGGCAATCCTCCCATAGTAAGGATGTCCAATACTTTCATAGAAGCTGGAGACTGGAGCTTCGAAGAGATGATCTCGGATATGAGAAGCGGGATATATGCCTTCGGATCCCTATATGGATATACAGATCCTGCTAAAGGCCAGTTCATGTTCAAAGCTGAAGGAGGATGGCTTATAGAGAAAGGCGAACTTAAAAAGAGGCTCAGAGAGGTGG
>JAVALV010000141.1:0-4232 GCA_032159055.1 Thermoproteota archaeon
GAGTTGAGGGAATGCAGAAGCATAATATCAGCCGTGAGCGGGGGAATCGATTCAACTGTCGCCACTTTTTTGGTAAATAGGTTTGCAGGAGATAGGTTAACCTCAATATTCGTTAATCACGGTCTTTTAAGAAGAGATGAGCCAGAAAATGTCCTATATTTGCTTAAGAAGGTAGGGATCAATCCCGTATATGTGGATGCTTCGGAAGAATTTCTTAGAGCTTTAAAGGGGATAAGGGGATGTGAGGAAAAGAGAAAGATAATAGGAGAGCTCTTCATAAAGGTGTTCTCTAGGGCGCTTGAGGGTAAGAGCTTCGACTGTCTAGTCCAAGGTACCCTCTATCCAGATGTCATAGAGAGCGGTGGGGAGATAGGGGCTGATAGGATAAAGAGTCATCATAATGTAGCTGGCCTCCCGGAATGGCTTAGATCGAAAGTTAAAGTCATAGAACCCCTAAAGTACCTGTACAAGGATGAAGTTAGGAAGCTAGCTATTCATTTAGGGCTTCCAAAGGACATAGTGGAGAGGCATCCCTTCCCAGGTCCGGGCTTGGCAGTGAGGATTATGGGTGAGGTAACGAATGAGAAATTGAGGATAGTGAGAGAAGCTTCAGCTATCGTAGAAAAGGTACTTAGGGAGAGGGGATTCTATAACAGGGTATGGCAGGCCTTCGCATCTGTTGGGGACGACAGGTGGGTCGGCGTGAAGGGAGATGCCCGCGTCGATGGCTATATAGTAACCGTGAGGATAGTTGAAAGCGAGGATGCCATGACAGCTGACTGGTACAAGCTGCCCCCAGATGTTCTAGAGGAGATCTCTAAGAGAATAACCTCAGAGATCCCTCAGGTCACCATGGTCACCTATGCTGTAACGACCAAGCCTCCTAGCACCATAGAACCATGTTAATTACCTTTTTAAATTCTAAAGGGAAATCCTCAAAGTCGCTTAGAAGAGAAACCTGAGCGAAGGTGATCGAGTTGCTAGAGTTAATTCCTCCAGTAATAGGGATAGTGGGGATGCTATTCGTAGCTCTCATTTACTATCTCGTGACTAAAGAAGAACCTGGAACGCCTGAGATGGTGGCAATAGCATCTTACGTACAGGAGGGTGCAAATGCCTACTTGAAGAGGCAGTTTTACACTATATCTGTGTTCATAGTGCTGATAGCAGCAGCGCTGGGAGTTTTGGAGGGGATCATTCCGGCGGCCTCATTCATCATAGGGGCGGTGCTCTCCCTCATAGCAGCATACATAGGAATGAATGCTGCCGTGAGGGCGAACGTCAGGACAACGAATGCAGCTAGGACCTCTCCTAAGAAGGCCCTCAAAATCGCCTTCTGGGGAGGCTCGGTCATGGGTCTGTCTGTAGTCAGCTTGAGCATCCTAGGCATAGGGCTCCTCTATTTGGCAGTGATCGCTTTCTTTCCCACTAAATCACCACAACAGCTAGAGATGGCCCTGCATACGATAGTCCCATTTGGTATGGGAGCCAGCTTAGCCGCATTATTTGCTCAGTTGGGAGGAGGTATATACACTAAAGCAGCTGACATAGCTGCTGACCTAGTAGGTAAAGTGGAAGCTGGTATACCTGAAGATGATCCAAGAAATCCAGCAGTAATAGCTGATCAGGTGGGAGATAACGTTGGCGACTGTGCAGGGAGAGGGGCAGACCTCTTTGAATCATTCTCAGATAATATAATAGGCATGATGCTCCTTGGGGTTGCTTTCCTCTCCCTCTATGGATTTAAGGGCATAATGTTTCCGCTACTTGCTGAGTCCCTAGGAGTTATATCCACAATAGTAGCTATATTTCTGATAAGGGAAAACGTTAAGAACCCCATAACGGCGATCAACATATCATTGCTAGTTGCTGGTATCCTCAACCTAGTATTCTTCTATATAATGGCTGTGAACTTCTTGGGCCATATAGAAGTATTCTATGCATCTGTTCTAGGGCTTGTCGCGAGTCTGATCGTTGGTGTTATCATACAGTACTATACTGGGACCCAATACAGGCCAGTCAAATACATAGCAGAATCATCCAAGTTCGGCCCCGCCCTTGACGTCATAGCAGGGCTCTCCATGGGAATGGAAAGCGCATTTCTCCCTCTGATAGTCATAGGTATAGTGGTATCCTTGGCCTTCTGGGTAGGCGGACTCTATGGAATAGCAGCTGCTACTGCAGGAATACTCTCAACGACGGGAATAATAATGGCAGCGGATACGTTCGGCCCAATCTCCGATAACGCTGCAGGTATAGCGGAGATGTCTGGTTTAAGCAAAGATATAAGGGCCGGCCTGGATCTGCTGGATGCTGTTGGCAACACAACTAAAGCCATAACAAAGGGATATGCCATGGCTTGCGCTCTACTATCAGCATTCGTTCTCTTCTCCGCATATCTAACTGCTGCTGGCTTGAAAACATACCTCACGGATGTTAATATAATAAATCCAAAGGCAACAGGGGTGGAATTGGCTAATCCCTTCATCCTAGTGGGCGTAATAATAGGTGCAACGCTAGCCTACCTGTTCTCAGCAATGGCCATACAATCCGTTGGTAAAACTGCTAACAAGCTTGTCGACGAAGTGAGGAGACAGTTTAGAGAAATAAAAGGCTTGCTTGAAGGTAAGGCGAAACCCGATTACGCTAAAGCCGTTGACATATCAACGAAGCATGCATTAAAGGAGATGATAGCTCCGACACTGGTAACATTCTTCGCTCCCATAATAATGGGGCTGCTCTTCGGCAGGGGACCCTTAGGCTCCTTTATAGTAGGAGCCACCATATCAGGAGGCTTACTGGCCATATTCATGATAAACGCAGGAGGTGCATTGGATAATGCCAAGAAATTGGTAGAAACAGGATTATTTGGAGGGAAAGGATCAGAGGCTCATAAATCAGCAGTTGTGGGGGACACGGTAGGAGATCCCCTAAAGGATACGGCTGGTCCATCGTTGCACATATTCATAAAGCTGGTCACAATCGTAGCTCTAACGTTTGTGGCATTCTTCCCACCGTGATCGCTTTTTACCTATCCAATCTATTTTTCCATGTCTTACTCGCAGCTTGTCCTGAGCCCCAATACTAAGTCTATAATGGTTAATTGCTCTTTACAAGGAAGTCACTATCCCTTAGATCAATTTCATTGAATTCATAGCACCCTATCACCCGACGCTGATCTTTCTATCAACTTTACTCGATCTCTATCTGATCCTCGGGTATCCCCCATCTCTCTTTGAGCAGCTTTGCAACTTTGTACTTATGATCTCCCTGTAGAAGCACATATCCATCTTTATAGGTACCTCCACAGGCCAGTATCTTCTTCATCTCCTTTAGAAAGGATTTCATGTTCTCCTTCGAAAATGGAAGGTTCTCTATGATGGTAACATCCCGCCCTCGTCTCCTCTCTGATCTTATCCTTACTGGTGTAAGTTCCTTCTCAACTTCTTCCCAAGAAAAAAGCTCTAACGGGAGTCCTGTAACCGGATCTCTTAATCTCTCATCGAATGCAACCATTCCAAGCTATCTACCCTCATAAGATATATAAAAACATATGCTATGCCTCTAAAGAGCTATCGCTCTGGAGCAAATATAGGTCTTCCTTTTATTTTCTCGGCACCATTCTAACCTGATGAAACTGCCTGAAGAATGGATTAAAAGAGCTGACTTTCTGTTTAGGCAGGCAAAGGAGAACATGAAGGAAGAAGCCTACTGGTTCGTATGCTTTGAGGTTCATCAAGCAGTAGAGCTTTACTTAAAGGCTTTCTCTTTGGCCTTAGTAGGCATTCATCCCTATACTCATGATTTGGTTGAACTTCTTGAGTTTCTTAGGGAGGCTGGAGAGGATCCTCCTCAAGATCTATATCCTCTAGCTGATGCATTAACCCCTCATTACACAATCTCGAGATATCCCGGCAGATCTCCCGTTAAATATAGCAGGGAAGTTGCTAAGAGGTGCCTTAAGTATGGAGAGGAGATATTATCGTGGGTTAAAGAGGTTACTAAGGAATAGAAGGAACATCATGATGAATAGAGGGAAGATCTTTAAAGAATTCGTCATGAAACTATCGCTTTACTTTCCTAAATCTACCATTGTTCTATTCGGCTCTAGAGCTAAGGGGGAGGAGAGACCTGATAGCGATTACGATCTCCTTATTGTAATGGAGAATGGCGATAAGTTGGATAGGATGATCGAAATAAGAAAGCTAAGGCCAAGGGGTATCGAAACGGAC
>JAVALV010000142.1:0-5064 GCA_032159055.1 Thermoproteota archaeon
TAATAACTAATCTTAAAGATCTTGAAATGCGATAATACTTTCTGGGTCTGCCTAGTCCTCTATTCACCGAATACGCTTCTACTATACCCAAGGATTCAAGCTCTCTCACATGTTTAAGGGCAGCTGGTGGAGTTATGCCAAGTATTTCGGCTATCTCTTTCAAAGTAAGTGGTTTTCTAGTCAGTAGCGATACTATCTTTCTCTTAGTTTCTCCAGAAAGTGCTTCTATTATGTCCTCCTCTCTCATTTCCCATCCAGTAAATTATAATATAAAGTATTATTTAAGGATTCATTTATTAGGATATCAACGTTCAACAATAGTTTAACTCTACTACCCTATGAGAGAACCGATGATGAAATGACCCAAGAAAAGAGCATGGCTTCGTTAGTAGCTATAATTGGTGTCATGGCTGCTCTTACTACTGTAGCAACGATGATAATACAGATACCTACTCCTGCAACTGAAGGTTACATAAATCTCGGTGATACCATGGTTATGCTCTCCGGAACTCTCTTCGGGACTGTAATTGGATCTTTATCTGGTGGGATAGGTTCTGCCCTAGCAGATCTACTTACTGGGTACGGACACTGGGCACCTTTTACGCTAGTGATAAAGGGGATAGAAGGATACATTGCTGGAGTATCTAGGGGAAAGGGAAAGGCAATTTCCCTCCTAATACTCATAGTGGCAGGGGCCGAGATGGTTACAGGCTACTTCTTAGTAGAGGCATGGATGTATGGCATAGGAGGTGCTCTAACGGAAGTTCCTGGAAATTCATTCCAAGCCCTCTCGGGAATAGTCTTCGCTTATATTCTAACACCGGTCGTGAGAAGGGCGTTGAGGAATGAAATCTAAGATCAGGGGTAAGCTCCCACCAGATATTCTTTTCAATGATATTCTGAGTAGGTTGCCGGTGTCTGGAGAAGAGATCCTATTAGGTCCATCTATAGGAGAGGATGCTGCTATTTTGAATATAAATAGTGAGCTATTAGCGATTCATTCAGATCCAGTTACAGGTGGGGGAGACCTGGCAGGATGGCTTTCCGTGTATGTCGCCTCTAATGATATAGCCACCAGAGGCTTAAGGCCTAAATGGCTACTAACGGTCTTCCTATTTAGAGATGGAGCTGAGGAGGATGAAATTAGAACAATCGTTGATCAGGTAGGAAGCGCAGCTAGGGAGATCAATGCTTCAGTCATTGGCGGACATACGGAGATAACTCCAAACCTTCCCTTCAATATAGTTGTAACAACCGCTTTAGGAATAGGAAAGAATGTCTTATACACTAAAAATGCTAGAGTAGGAGATCTCTTGGTAGTTACAAAAGATATAGCCCTTGAAGGGACAGCTATACTAGCATCTGAGCTATTTGAGGAGCTAGTTCGTAAGGGAGTTAGAACAGATACTTTGAAGCGAGCTGAAGGATTCATTAAGGAGATAAGCATAGTAAAAGAGGCATTGATATCATCGAAAGATTTCGCCAGAGCCATGCATGATCCAACAGAGGGTGGGCTTCTAGGGGGAGTGCAAGAGATTGCTCTCGCCTCTGGAGCGGGGTTTAGGCTTTATGAGGAGAAGATCCCATTAAGAGAGGAAACCATAGAAATATGTAACGCATTAGATATTGATCCTCTCAGGTTGATCAGCTCAGGAAGCCTTCTAATCTCGGTAGATAAGGAAAAGGCTTCAAACCTCATTAAGAGATTAAATGAAGCAGGAATAAAGGCCACAGTCATAGGTGAACTAACATCTCCAAGTGAAGGGATGGTTCTCATTAAGAAAAATGGCGAGGAAGAAGATGTAAGCGAGCCTGCAATAGACGAGTTATGGAGAGTCTTGTAATTACAACTTAAGTTATTCACGATTTTCCCATATTTAAAAGTAGTAGAGGAAACCATTAGGGGGGAGACCTTGGACCTTGTGGTATGTACTAAGCTCGTTTACGATGAAACACAGATCCCAGTCGAAGATGGTAGCCTCATGATAGATCAGGCTCCGGTTAAGATTAGCGATGCAGATTTAAATGCATTAGAGGAAGCAGCCAGGATAAAGGAGGGTGAAGGCGGTACTGTTACAGCTATGATTGTTGCAACTGGGCCTTTCGATGACGCGGTTCTGAATGAAGCATTAGCCATGAATGTCGACAGGGCCTTTATCGTGGAAGGTGATGAAGTCGCTGGGCATAACCCATATAGGACAGCTCAGGCCATATGTGAAGTCATACAGAAGGAGAATATTAAATATGATCTCATATTATGCGGAGAAGGATCCTCTGATCAGTATAGTTGCGCTCTGCCCGCAATGATAGGAGAAATATTGGGCATTCCTGTAATCACCTTCGCTGGAAAGCTGGAAGTATATGGCGATAAGATAAGGGCTGAAAGGTATCTAGAAAGTGGGTTCGAAGTGCTTGAGGTCTCATTACCTGCGGTTATCTCGGTTACTCCCGAAATAAATGAGCCTAGAATCCCAACAGTGCTACAAATCATGAGAGCTAAGAAGAAGGAGAAAGTGAGAATAAAGGCGTCAGATCTTACTCTGAGCTATCCAGTAATCGAACTAGTTGGTATGAAAGCTTATGTAAGAGAAAGATTGAGAGAAAAGCTTGAAGGAAGCACTAGCGAGATAATTGACAGGATACTAGAAATTTTCGAGGAAAAGAGGGTGATAAGATGAGGGTATTACTATTCTCCGACCCCTTAAGCTTACCTAAGCTTTTCTCCGCTTCTAAAGATTTAGCTGAGGAGATCGATGCGATTACATGGGAAAGAGTCAATGTACCTGTGAGAAGGCTTAAGGTAGTGAAGGGGACTGAAATTAACGACTGCTGGGTTTCATACCTTCATGGTGAAGCAAGATCTTTCGATTTGATTTTAATGCCAGCTACGAGAAACTCTAAGGAGATAGCACCTAGGCTTGCTATAAGGGAAGAGGTACCTTATATTTCGGAAGCCCTTAGCTTAAAACTGAGCGATGGTTTGTTAGCTACCAGGATGATTTTCAGCGGGAAGGGTGTTGAGGAACTGAGGACTTCCATACCTGCTATAGTGACCGTTAATTTAGATGCGTATGAGCCCTCCTTCGGTGAACCAGGATCCGTAGTGGAGGAACATACGGAATGTTCCTCCAAAGTCTCACTGATAGAGAGAAAAGAAAGGAAAGCAGAGGTTGATCTAACTAAAGCTCAGGTTATAGTATCGGTCGGTAGAGGGCTAAAGAGGAAGGAGGATCTATCCATGATAGGAGAACTGGCATCTTTATTAGGGGCAGAAGTGGCATGCACAAGACCTTTATCGGCAGATCTCAAGTGGCTTCCCGAGGAGAGGCATGTCGGTATGACGGGGGTCAAAGTGAAACCAAAGATTTATCTAGCCTTAGGCATATCTGGACAGATACAGCATGTCGTGGGCTTTAGGGATGCGGACACTGTGATATCAGTTAATACGGATCCTGATGCCCCTATAGCAGAAGTAAGTGACTATTTCATAGTGGGAGATCTATATGAACTCGTTCCAAAGCTAATTGAAGCGCTTAAGGAGAGGAAAGGATCTTAATAAATCTTAGTATCTTTATTTATTTAATTTAACCATTTTATTCATTTTATTTCGATCAATCCACCAGCAACTTTCCTCCTAATACCTTAAGAGCATCGTCAATTCCCTCTTTAGGACCTGTCAACACCAATATATCTCCCTCTCTCAATATCTCACTATCCTTTGGTGCATATATCCATTTAATTCCCCTCTTTATGGCTAAAATCCATACTCCTGTCTTTTCTTCCAGATCTAGGTCTCCTATCCTCCTTCCAATGGCATCGCTATCCTCATTAAGGGACATTCTCACGACCGTGTCTTCACTTTCCTCCACTACTATCTCAAGCACGGGGTGAGCTGGTATGCCTCGTTCCACAAGGAGAGCCATCCTTGAAGCTGCATCTCCCAGCTTCTCCGAGGCAGATGCTGCCCTTAATATAGGTATCAGTTCCTCCGGCCTCGAATCGGGCATGAGCTCGCTCATTGCCTCTATGAATAGGTCATCTTCCAGCTCATCTAGCTCTGACTCCAGTCTCGATACCTCTGCTGCCATAGTTGGATTGTTGTACAGTATGGAGGCGTATGCGAGATATACAGATAGCTCTGAGAGGCTCTTCATGCTATTTAATCTTTCAGCTATCTCCCTAGAATGTTCATCTATATTCTCTAGCGGTTTCTCTGGGACGACAAATCTCCTATTTTCCCCTTTAGCTAGAGATTTAGCCGTTTCTATGCTATCTTTCGTACCCTCTAGGAGAAGGATATCCCCTGCCTCAAGCTCCAAGTCCGGAGGTATATCGAATATCCATTTCCCCTTCTTTTTAACCGCTAGGACATCGCAACCGGATATATTTGCTGGATCATAGAGCTCCTTACCTCTCATGGATATTAGAGGAGAGGATTCCTCTATCCTGACAAGGCCTATTATTTCCTCGGCTGTATATAGCATCCAGCTCAGTGCAGGATGGACGGGGTATCCCCTCAAGACTAACCTAACTAGATCGGCCATGGCGTCGCTTATCTCATCTACAGCTATACCTATATCCAGTAAAGCTGCTAATTCCTCCGCTTCCTTTGGAGATCTGCTCGCCATTATGGTCATTTTGAACAAGTTGTATCTAAGTTCATCAAGCTCGGATTCAAGTCCCATGACCTCCTCGGCTAACTCCTTATCTTGATACATTAGAGAAGCGTATGCTAAGCTAACTGCAAATTCAGAAGCATCCTTCATCTCAACGAGTATGTCACGGACACTCATGGGCTCATTTTCTGATGCCATTTCCACCAGTTCTCAGAGGTTCAGATTAAAAATTTGATTCATCTACATCATCCTGTCCTAGGTATTCCCCTGTGGAGATTTCTATCATCTCTAGTGGTATCTTCCCAGGGTTAAGTAGCTTATAGGAGGATCCAATGGTGATTTGAAGTCCGCTCCCCCTAGTTACTATTCTCTCCTCGTTATCAACGATTATCTTCGCTGTTCCACTCAGCACCTGCCAATATATGCTCCTATGATAATGCTTCCTCGG
>JAVALV010000143.1:0-15825 GCA_032159055.1 Thermoproteota archaeon
AAGACGATAAACAGGTCATTGAGGAGTTCATTTCATTAATTAAAAAGGAGGATCCAGATGCCTTAGCTGGCTATGGTCATGATGCTGATGAACTTAAACATTTAAAGGCGAGATCCCAATATCATAGAATTAAATTATCTATAGGAAGAGATGGATCGGAGCCTAAAGAAACTGGGAGATTTTTTAGAGGGACCATCCTAGTAGAGAATAGGATAAAAGGAAGGGCCAACTTGGATCTATTTCCAATTGCTTGGAGAGATTTCCCCCAATTGCCAGAGAGGACTTGGTACGAACTGGCCGATGAAATAGGAGTAACGAGGCCGAAAGTTCTTATGAAATTTAGGATAGCAGAAGCATGGAAATCAGATAGAAATAGTACTTTATCTTATCTAAAGAATAAGCTCTCTACTATTAGAGAAATATATAGAAAACTCATGGATCATCAGGTGGAATTATCTAAATTGACCTTGAGACCTATCCATAAGCTCATAAGAACACCAGTAGGTGAAATAGTCGAGTCGTACATAATTAAGGAAGCTAAGAAAATGGGATGGGTCTTCTCTGTTAAAGAACCACGTAAGGAAAGTGGTTATGTAGGAGGATATGTCTGGCTAAAATCTCCGGGATTATATGAAGAGATAGGTTATTGGGATTTTGCTAGTATGTACCCTTCCATAATGGCGCATCATAATATAAGCTTTGAGACGGTTAATCCTCCTTTAGAACTCTGCAATGAAGTTGAGAAGATAGATGTGGAGGGAATCTCAGCTGAAGTGTGTCGAGATATTAGAGGATTAATACCAACTCTTGTTATAAAGCTGATGGAGGAGAGATCCAAGATAAAATCCCAGATGAGGAGCCTACCATCAGATAGTCCAGAATATAAGAGGCTCGATTCGATTCAGAGAGCTGTAAAGGTGGTTACAAATGCAATGTATGGATATATGGGCTGGTCGAATGCTCTCCTAATGAATCTAAATGCAGCAAAGCTGACCTCTGCTTTAGGGAGGTATTATATTAAAAGAGTAAGGGAATATGCGGAAAGCAAGGGTCTGACAACTATTTACATAGATACTGATGGTATTCAGTTGATAGGAGGAGACCCAACTATTTATACATCACTCCCGAATGAGATAAATGAAAAGTTACCAATAAGACTTGAATTGGAATACATTGCGGAAAGAGGACTCTATCTTGCAAAGAAGAAGTATGCTCACCTTGTTAACGGAAGATTGGTGGCTAAAGGATTTGAATTTATCAGGAGAGATTATCCCAAGATAATAAAGGAAGCCCAGAAGAAAGTAGTAGAAATGGTCCTTAAGGGCAAGGATCTAGAGGAAATCAAGGGAGAAATAGATAATTTTAGAAATAAAATACTAAATAGACAGGTGGAAAAGGAAGACCTCATAATAATGGAGACAATGGGAAAAGAGCTTGAGAGGTTCGAGAGAAAAACAAAAGGGTTCTATGTAGCCTCATGGCTCCTGAATAAGAAAGGTATAGAGGTTCACAGGGGACAAGTGCTCAGAATACTGATAGTAAAAGGATCGGGGAATGTCAATGAAAGAGCAAGACCAGCTGCTTTCTTTGATGTGTCTGACTTGGATATAGAGTATTATGTTAGGCTATTCGATCAGGTTATGGAGAGAACGATATCGTCACTAAAGAAGGTGGGTGTATCAGAGAAAGCAACAAGGGGGCTTGAAGAGTGGTTTTAGCCCCCTTATACTTTTAAGAACTTCAGTGGCAGCTTAGAAGATCTTCTCTTTCTGTAAGGCCTATTCAGAGGAGCAGCTTCACGCCTTTCCTCCTCAGCTCTTGGTTTCACGATCCCTAGATATACTGCGCAGCTTATGCAGTAGTATCTAGTTTCTAATCTCTTTGATATATATGCCCCCTGCCTCTCGAGATCCCTACCTAGGCTTCCCCCTACAGGAGAGATCCACCTCGTTACCTTCACAGCTTTGTCAGCCGGTATAGCTCTACCACACTGATAACATTGAACCATCCTCTCATGGCCAGAACCACCTAGTTTTCTACCTCTATTCTTCCTCTTTTTTGGCATATATTTTCCCCGAGTGATCTGACATATGGCAAAATAAAGGTTTGCCTTAAGTCCTCGGTTCTCTGAGTTTAGAAGCTACGTGGATGCTCAAAATATGTTGAAATAGGATCGGATATGGAGGAAAATCAATAAGATCTGCCTATCCAAGCTTTATGTTTTGCCTCTCTACCACAAATAACGCATTTTTCTCCTGAACCGACAAGCGCATTTTCCTCGTACCCAAGGATGCCATATCCAACTTCCTCTTCTACCTCATGCCCACATTCATCTAGTCCACACCATGCAAAGGAAACCATCTTATCTCCAACATTTTCCTTTATCTCCTCTATGCTGGCGGCATGAACTGTTCTCTCGCTAAAGTACTTCTTAGCTTGAGATCTCATGTTATCTTCTATACCTTTCATAGTACGGCTCAAGGAAGTTGTAGCACCCTTGACTGGAATCTTCGTTCTTTCCATAGTATCCCTCCTAAATATTGTCAGAGTTTCTTCTTCGTACTCCCTCCTTCCTATTTCTATTCTAATGGGTACACCTTTCATCTCCCACTTGTAAAATTTATATCCAGGTCTATCCTCGCTATCGTCCAAGAATACCCTGAACTCCTTAGATAGCATACTTGATATCTCCTTACAATATTCCATTATTTTCTCCTCATATCCCTTAGATATTATAGGTACTATTACTATCTGGATAGGAGCTAGCTTAGGTGGTAGCTTTAGCCCCCTATTATCACCATGTATCGATATTAGAGCTGCAAGGGATCTCTCGGAAATTCCAAAGGATGTTGTGTTAACGTGCCTTTTCTCTCCATTTTCATCCATGTATTCGAGGCCGTAAGCTTTAGCAAATAGATCGCCGAAGTTTATCACACTACCCAGCTCTAACGCCTTCCCATCCGGCATTATAGTTAGGATATCGTAGTTGTACTTCGCCCCTGGGAATGTATCCCAAGGTGTTGTCTTGACTACCACGTAGGGGATAAGAAGCTCGTCATAAAACCTCTTATATATTTTAACACCTAATTCTACTTGCTTAACTGCGTCTTCATAGGTAGCATGAAATGTATGGCCCTCCTTAAAGAAAGCGATCTCCCTTACTCTAAGCATAGGCCTCGTTGCCTTTGTTTCGTACCTATACACAGGTACTATCTGATAGATTCTAAGTGGTAGATCTTTGTAGCTTGTAATCCATCTATTTAGGACTTCATACATTATTGCTTCACTGGTAGGCCTCAGAGCTAGCTTTTCTTCTATATCTTGCCTTCCTAGTCTAGTGATCCAATAGATAGAATCCTCAAATCCCTTTATAAACCTGAATTCTCTTCCCAGCACTCTTTCTGGAACTACACCAGGAAAGTAGACTCTCTTATGTCCCGTTTCTCTCATTAAACGTTCCATTATGCTCATTACATTTTCCATTAATTCGTATCCAAAAGGTAGCCATACATACATACCTTTCACAGGATATCTCTCGTCTAAGATCTCAGCCTTAAAGAGAACCTCGTCAAACCATCTGGAGAAATTCTCTTCCTTAGGTGTGAGTTCAAAGGCCTCTCTTTCCGACATAACTCTCCCCTGTTAGAAGACTTCAACTTCCCCTAACACATCCTATCTAAAAATTATGCCTATCGATCTCAATAGATCTAATCTCTCAAGAGATCTTAAGAGGCTAAATCTGGCTCCGGGATTAATTTTTTCTAATTTAAAGGCCATACTTAAAAAATTATTCCTAAATATATAACCCAACATATCGTCCATATCACTAACTTCACCTTTAGAGAGAGCCCATGCTTCCTCAATAGGGATCTCAACAAAAGGCGTGATCATAGTACTTATCTCCTTCATAGCTAAGAACACTCTCCCTCTAATAATGAGAATACTAGGAGATCCTCTAAATATGAACCTGAGGAAAAGAGCCACGACATCATCTAAAATAAGGGGAAATATGAACTTCTTTCTTTCTGGAAGTTCCTTGGCTATATCATAGAGGGAATTCCATAACTCAGCAGGTAATCCTATATCAGTATGTATGTAATCTATCTTAACGGGAAACTCAGATTCCATGTCTTGGAAGAGCTCCCATAAAACGTTATCGTAAGGAAGCCTCGTCCTAATGTATAGCAAGCTATCATTCCTTGTTAGTATATTGTACTTACTTACTGATTTCCTCATTCTAGATAAGAGAGACTCTCTCAAACATTTACGGCATAAAGCTTCCCCCGAATATCTTCTAATTAAAATCACTTCTTTAGACCCGCACCTACTGCACCTAAGCTCCTTTTTAGCAGCATTTTCATATATCATAAGATTGATCCCTATGACACTCGATATAAAACCAGAGGCTAAGATATTTTATAGTCCAGATCGGTGGAAAATTCTATCTAAAAAGAGAGATAAAGCGAAATTTGTCCTTAAAATATTGGAAGAAATTGGAATCATTGCCTATGCGTATGGAAGTATAGCAAGAGGCGATATCCGTCAAGGAAGCGACATCGATATTATAATAATAGAGCCAACACTACCTCTTTCCCTACTGGAAGAGCATCTCTCTGCATACTTAGATAGCCCGCTCTTTCGGGAAATAACTCAAGCAACTCCACAGAGCACCCCAAAGTACTACATCCACTTTAGAGATAGGATAACTGTGTCTCTTCCTATTGGTAAACTAAGAGAGAAAGAGGAGGAATTCTACAAATTTGGTGGAGAAGTCAGCTTAAGCGGCATTTTGTCTGGTATTAGGGTTCCAGGAGTTAATAAAAAACTGAAATTAGTGGTACCTAACAAAGAAGGTCACTTAGAATATCCAGTGAAGGGATATGAGGGAGCGGTGGCTAAAGTATTAGGCATTAGAAGGGAATCGGTAGAGGAGAGGGTAAGAGTACTTACCAAGAGAAGTATTGTTGGAACAACGGGACTTTACCTGAACTATCGTCTTATGCCTAGAGAAAGCTTTGAAGAAGCAGTATTAAGGCTTAAGAGACAGAAAAAGGGATTCAGAAAAAGATTAAGCGAGGACTTCTTCATCTAATTAGATCTGATATCTGAGCTTAGCAGCTATACCTCCTAAAGAAGCTAGTTTCTCTCCAGGCTCACTTTTCGCATCTATTATATGAAACTTAGCATTGGTTTCATTGCACTTTTCCAATAGAGAAAGGATTTCCTCTCTAGTCTTAGGATTAAAGAGGAGAGAGCTAACTATCAATACTTCTTCTGCCGCACCATATTCCACAGCCTTCCTTACCTCCTTAAGTCCATAGGTAACTAATCTAGAGTTCCTAGCTAGAAGCTCGAATATTTTATCTACGGATCTCATATCATGAGATAAGGTAAATTCCTTCGTTACCTTCTCTACATCTCCCCTCTTTATCATCTCTAATACACCTGAGAATGTAGAATTGCTTGCTCCTCCCAATCTAACCTTCTCTAATATACCAGATTTCTTCTCCTTTACATAGGAGAGAAACTTATCCTTAGTATAACCAGGCCCTCCAATTATTATAGCTTCAGGATTTATTCTGGAGTTCAATTCATCAAGTAATCTGTACAAATCGCTGTAATATCTCCTCTCAGAGTCGCTCCTCCTTTTTAGATCCCCTCCTTTAGGCTGAAGGTTAGATCTAACATAAGCAATTTCCTCAGCTCTATAGGCATTTAACTTCGCTACCGTAGCTCCCTCATCATCCATCGCCACTAAAATAACATTTCCTTTCCTCGAATATTCCTCGGCTCTTTTCAGTATATCTAAGTGAAGTTTATTCCATTTTTTCTTTTCGATCTTTATTATCGAACCTTCCGTTACATTAAGTGTGTGATGTTGCCCTTGAATTCCAAATTTCTCAGGTCCTACTCTTACTATACCCGTTACCCTGAGTCTTTCAGAATACTGATCTATCTTCATCTTCTCTACCTCTAACGTTAAGGTCATCGGAATTCTCTCCCCGCTATCTGCTCTAATACCATCTTGCTTGATCCTTCGGGTAGTTTTCATTGTTATTAGGTCTCCAGGCTCTATGATTGATAGAAGCCAGTAAAGATCATCCAGAGTATCTACTCTAAGCTTAATAAATCCTTTTTTTCTATCTTGCTCTAATATCCTCAATGACGGCACCTACTGGGTCGTATATATAGAAATCCCAGTGGGCCTTCTCACTATATCTTTGGCAACCCCTCCCACTATGGCTCTAACTCCAATCTCGTATGCCTTATCTACGATTCTCTGAGTCACTATTCTATCATAAACTATATATCTCACGCCTCTTGAATCACCAAGCTCGTTAAGCAAATCTCCTACTGAAATCTCCTTGAGTATGTGAAGGTCATCGTCCATTAAGAGTACTTTGTCCGTATCTTTAATCATCAGGTAGTACTTCCTAAACATCTCTGGTATTTTAGCTAGTTTCTCATTCTCCTCAGTTGCTTTTACTCTCTGAATAGCTAAAGACTTTTCCCCCTCAGGAGGGGAAATCCCCAACTCCCTTCTGATATCATCTGCTGGGATAAGAGATGATAGCGCTTTTCTTATCTCTTTAGCAGTCATTTCCTCTACAACTTTCCCCTCTGGGGCTCTAGCTACATAGTCTATATCAGTTTGTTCCAACAGTGTTCTTAAGACCATTTCTCCTCCTCTATCCCCATCTACGAAAGCAATAGCCTCCTTCTCTGAGATCAGCTTAATTAAAGACTTAGGAACCTTCTCCACGGCCCCTCCCATGGCTATGACATTATCATATCCATACTTTAGGAGATTTATTACGTCGGCTCTTCCTTCAACTACGATGATCTCCTCTGCATCTTCTATCCCCCTTGCAGCTGGCAATTCTTCATCTCCATAGAGTATGAAATTGGACTTAGCGCTTTCCCTTTGAACAAATTCTATTAGCTTCCTAAAACTATCCTCTCTCTCCACGGACCACTTCCTTAGAATTTCAGCAGCTCTCTTTGCTATATCATTTCTCCTCTCTTCTCTATCATCTAGTATCCTTACAAGCCTGAACTTAGCTGGGTAGGGACCAACCTTGTCTACTGTTTCCATGGCTGCTGCTAATAATGCTGTCCTGACCTTATCAAGTCCTGAATAGAGCTCCACAATACCCCTAGATCTATCCCCTTCTCTTCTCATTCTAATATTTATTCTACCAATCTTACCTGTCCTCTGAAGTTCTTTAAGCTCCAACTCTGGACCTAAAAGTCCCTCCAGTTGGCCAAAGATAGCGCCTATTACATCACTCGTTTCTACTATACCATTAACTATAACCTCTAATTTGGCTATATATTTATGATGAAAATTATCCTTCCTTAAATTATCAGCCAAGTTAATCATCCTCCTGCATAGGAAATGTCCGCCCACCAACTAATCCCCGTAGGTCATTGATCAGCCCACGCTTTCCTCTCTACTTACGGGGTCATTAAGTGGTGGGCGGCTGTTATACGACACTTGCCGCAAATATAATCTCTTCGGTCTGTTTGCATTATCAAATAAGTATGCCCAATAGATCGGTAAATGGAATAAGCTTATTAGCTGATCTCTTAGAGGGATTACGTAACCGATTTACAGCTCATTAATGCTTATCTAAAGATTTAAAAGAGGAAGGTATCTTGCTATATGGATCTACGATGGGGACCGTTAGAGAGAAGATAATAAAGAGAACTGCTTACAGGCTTGTGAAAAAGTATCCCGATCTATGGACTGAGGATTTTGAATATAATAAGAGGATGTTGTCCCAGATAGCTGAAATAAAGTCAAAGGTATATAGAAACAGGATAGCAGGATATATAACGAGACTAAAGGTAAGAGAAAGAGAGGGAACACTTGTTTGAGTCCTTCGGTGTATTTTGAGCTCTGTTTCAATGTATTTCGATCTTTTCAATGCCACTATTTTTTAGAGATCTGTTACGATAATACCTTGAGTGAAAATGAAGAGGATCCTAGTTGAAGATCTAGAGACTATTATTAGATCTAGGGAGGCTAAAGTCTCAGTCATTGGTCAGGGATATATCGGATTACCAGCATCTCTTCTTATAGCTAAAGCGGGCTTTTCCGTATATGGGTACGACATTAATCAAGATCTAATAAAGGATCTTTTGCTTGGAAAGACTAAACTTGTTAAGGAAAAGGGAATAAAAAATTTAATCAATGAGCTAAAAGGCAAAAGATATATACCAACAAGTAGACCTGAGGATCTAATTGGATCTGACGTAATAATAATAGCAGTTCCGACGCCAAAGGGTAGAAATGGTCCAAATATAAGCATGGTATTGGAAGCCCTAGAAAATGCCTTAGAACTGATAAGAACTGGCGGGCTTATAGTAGTGGAGAGTACTCTCCCACCTAGGACATTTTACGATATAATAATCCCTAAGGTCGAGGGACATGGGTTGAAAATAGGTCAAGATATTTTTCTAGCTTATTGTCCAGAAAGAGCCCTTCCAGGTAATCTCCTTCATGAGTTAGTCAATAACTTTAGAATAATAGGTGCAGTCGATGAGAAATCAGGCCAGCTAGCTAAGCTTCTCTATAGCTCATTTGTCAAAGCAGATATAGAGATAACGGATCCACTCACAGCAGAGGTGGTTAAATTAGTTGAGAACTCCTATAGAGATGTAAATATAGCATTTGCCAATGAGATAGCGAGAATATGCGAAGCTCTAGGCCTCGATGTAAGAGATGTTAGGAGGCTGGCCAACAGACATCCGAGGGTTCACATGCTGGTTCCAGGAATAGGTGTAGGAGGAAGCTGCCTAACAAAGGACCCCTTATTCCTCTTTTGGGCATCAAAGGAGAATGGGTATTTACCGGAACTGATAAAGAATGCCAGAGACATAAATTCTAAGATGCCTCACTACTATGCCATGATCCTAGATGATATAATTAGGAGAATGAATGGAGGAAGCACTGGCACCATAGCTGTCTTAGGAGCGACATACAAGGGAGATGTCCCAGATATAAGAGGGTCCCCAGCGGAGCCTTTCGTTAAAGATCTTATAAATAGAGGCCATGTCGTGAAGATATATGACCCACTAGTTAAATTCTCCTTCGGAGGCAAGTACGTTTCCAATATTACAGAAGCTGTCAAGGATGTAGATGCTGTAGCCTTTGTTACAGATCATAGCGAGTTCAAGTTTATCGATGTGGCTAAGTTAAGGAGAAATATCAATAAAAAACAGGTCATTCTCTTTGATGGAAGATTGCTATTCGATCCATCCGAAGCTGAAGAAGCTGGATTTATCTATGTATCGGTCGGTAGGTCCTTTGAAAGGCTAGAGGAGAGAATGATAAAAATAAAGCCATCTCTACGAGATGTAATTGATTAAAAAGCTAGGAAATGGTAATATTTTCATCCCTTTATACTTGTTTTTCCCTTCTAATATATTCGAGATCATGGAATAGCAAGCAGTCTCCTCTATAACTAAGTAATCGGCATTTGAATCGCTTGCTATCTCCGATACTCTCTTGAACCATCTATCGAACTTTTCTGGATCTGTTTGGTAAATTAAACTAGCTCCACAATCGCAACAAATCCAATCGGGAGCATCGATAACACTAGCGTTCTTTATCCTGTTTAGTATCCTCTTTGCGGCACCATCAGATCGACAAGATCTCAGTAGGAAAATTCTATTCTTCTTGCCTTTCATGCTCTTAGTCCTTATTTTTCCGGATTTCAGTGCCTCTTCTACGAAAGATGAGAAATATCTCATCTTAAGATCTGGAAATAAACTAGCACATAGAGAACAACCGGATACAACTGACTTAGGGGAGAGGTCTCTAATATATTCTAGTAATTCGTTCTTAGATTCCTCTGCGCTATCTTTCTCTCCTATTACTCGTAGAAGCCCTCCACAGCATGGTTCATTCGGACCTGCAGGTGTCATGTTTGGAGTTATCTTCTGTAGGATTTTGCTCATGCTGATGGCTACATCGGGGGCTGTATGAACCCAACATCCAGCAAAGAAAAGAGCATCTGCATCCTTCTTAGGTTGGAAATCTGGAGGTAGCCAAACTCCTTTAGTCAATCCTTCTCCTATGGGGCTCCCAGTCCGTCTCTTGGCGTCTCTCATATCCACTGTTACTAGAGGTACGTAACCCATATCTATTAGAGAGGATCGAGATTTCACTATTACATCGAAGACCTCTATTCCAACTGGACAAAGATCCGTACAAAGACCGCAATTCATGCATGTAAATATATACCTAAGGAACTCCTCTGTGAGATCCATTTTGCCACTTCCTAGCATAGATATAAGCTTTATTCTCGCTCTAGCGCCCTCTGTCTCCCTATAATCGCTTATATGAAACATAGGACAGGGGATATTGCAGGCACCGCATCCTACGCACCGGCTTAATTCCTTCATCAAATCCCGGCTAAATTCCACCACTTTCACCTCTCAATTAGCTTTCCAGGGTTCATTATCCAGTTGGGATCAACCGCCTCCTTAATCTTGGAAAAAGTAGATACAAATCCCTCATCCATATCTGAAGTTATCTTAGTAATACCTGCTCCTATACCAAAACCTATAGAGCCACCTAAAGCTATGGCCCTATCTATCACATTAGACACGGCTTTATCTGTTCTCTCGATCTCTCTTTCGTCTGTTGGGTCATAGAGGAAAATGGCCATTACCCATCCTAATAATGGGTTAAATACAGTAACTACGGGAAGCTTAAGTCTAGACCCTGCTCTATCCACCTCCTGAATAGCATCTCTAGTGAGATGTGTATGAACCTTTAGGCTTACAACCCTCATAGCAGTCTCTCTCCTTTTTGCGAGCTCATAAATACTTTTTCTCCTTATCCATATATCATCTGCCTCCTTAGTACTTATTTCCTCGAAGGGTATATCCAGTTCCTTAAAAACGGATCTAAGCCTAGAGTTCCATACGTCTACGCATTCCTCTGTTCCAGATATCTCTAAAAGAGAAATGGCTTCGGCTCCTCCCTCGCCAATTAATTCCTTATAATTGTGATAAGCTTCAAAGCCTGTTATAGAGATCTCTTCCCTCTTAATTGCCGTTTGAATAGATATGGCATCGGATATGTCGATCATCTCTATCCTATATGCAACCCTATGCTTAGGTTTCAAAGGGAGTTTTAGAAGAGCGGATGTAAATATCCCTAAAGTGCCCTCAGATCCTATGAGTAGGTCGAGGATATTTCTCTTACTGGGAGGACCGGGCTGCTCCACTAGGAGCGCTTCTCCTGTAGGTAGGACTACTTCCAATCCCAAGACCATCGCTGCCATGGTGCCATATTTGACAGACAGGGGAGAAGCAGCATCTTCCGCTATAAGACCCCCTATTGTTGAAAATCCAGTGCCGTCCGGATTTATTGGCATAAACCTGCCTGGCAGGATCTTGTTGAGATCAGATAATCTCAAACCAACTTCAGCTCTAACAAGGCCGGTGTAATCATCCTTGTCTATAATTTTATTCATCATCTGCATATCTACTACGATACCGCCCTCGAGAGGGAGAGGGCCTCCAACCAGAGAAGTTCCTGATCCTCTTGGCACTAAGGGTACTCCGTACCTATTGGCTACTTCAATGATGAACGATATATCTTCGGTTTCGGTAGGTCGAACCACAGCTGAAGGGACATATCTCATCCCAGATGCATCGTAAGAATAAGCAGATCTATCTAAATCCTCTATTAGAACATACTTTTCACCTAATTGAGAGGCAATTTCCTCCACAGCTTTTATAGCAGGCTCCTCAGACATGTTAACCCTGAGATCAGGATAGATTCAGAAAATGTAATAACTTTTCCTTAAGGAATTTGATGGTGAGCGGAATGCTTAGATTATCACTCGAGAACCTTCACGCTAAGCTAGGTGCGAAATTTTTCGAATTCGCTGGATGGAATATGCCAATGAAATATACAAACTCCCTGAAGGAAGCCTTAGCTGTGAGAAATTATGCTGGGATATTTGATATCTCCCACATGGGAAGGTTTATCCTAGAGGGTTCAGGTGTTATAGAATTTCTCCAGAGAGCAACATCTAATAATATAAGAATATCAAACAATAGGACTAGATATACACTAACTCTAAATGAGCATGGCGGCATAAAGGACGATAATGTTGTTTTCAAATTATCCGATGATAGGGTATTGTTTGTCGTTAACGCATCTAACAGAGGGAAGATATGGAATTGGTTCCAGCACCTCCTTTCTAAATGGAGTGATATAGATATTAAAATGAGCGATGAAACCTTAAAAACTGTTATGATAGCTATTCAGGGACCAATGGCTAAGGAACTTACTCATAAAGTACTAGGCACAACGTATAATCTCCGAAAATTTAGGGTCGTAGAAGGCAGGCAAGATGGAGCTACTTACGTCCTAAGTACAACAGGATATACTGGAGAGGATGGATATGAAATGGTAACATGGGATATCGAATGGGCAGAGAAGACATTCAATTCTTTAATCGAATTAGGGGCAGTTCCTTGTGGTTTAGTAGCTAGAGATATTCTCAGACTCGAAGCAGGACTTGTTCTCTATGGAAATGATATAGAAGAAGATATCAATCCCTTTGAGGCCAAGCTGGACTTCGCCGTTAACCTATCTAAGGAATACTTCATAGGCAAGGAATCTCTAGAAAAGGTAAAGCAAGAAGGTATATCGAGGATAAGGGTCGGTCTTCTGAGTGAGACGAGGAACTCTCCAAGGAGAGGAGATCAGATATACAAGGATGGAGAGCGTGTAGGAATTGTTACTAGTGGAACCTTCAGCCCTACAGTTGGTAAAGGAATTGGGATGGGATACATCTCACCCGATTTAGCAGAAGTAGGGGAGAAATTAATGGTAAAAGGCATAAAGGAGATAATAGTGAGGGTATCTAAGCTACCATTCTACGACGAAGATAGGTATGGATGGAGGAGAAAGAAGATACCTACCTAACCTTACCTAGCACAACATGGCTCACTGTTTTAGCTATTCTTCTAGTTTCTACTATTTTTACAATATCTCCTTCACTGACATCTATGCATGGTGGAAGATGTGCATGGATCTTACTTCTCCTTCTCTCATACCTCTTGTATTTCGGTTTATATTGTAGGTGTTCCACCAGCACCGTTATAGTGCCTGTCATCTTAGTGCTCAGTACTCTCCCTATAATGGCTCTCCCTCTTATAGAGATGGATCCATGCCATGGGCACTTATCATCTCTACATTCCCTCTCAGGAGGAATTACATCATTAACCAGATCTTCAGGTAACCTTCTCATGCTTTCTTCACCCTTTCCTCAGGCCTTCCTAATAACCTATCACCAGATACAATAACCTGTTTACCATTCGGTAGTTTAAATAAAAACACCCTCTTCTCCTTAGGTATTATGGAGTCACCTTTCTCAGTTCTTATTACTAAGGTATTTTTAGTCTCGTATATGATTCGACCCTTAGTACCAATCTCTCGCAGATTAGGAGTTAGCAATAACCTCACCTCCAGCCCTATTGGTTCATGGTAGAGGATGTTAGATCGCTTTATTGGCGCTATAACTTAATCCCTCTCTCTCTAAGAATTGTTAGAATCCTAGCTTTTTCCTTTCTCAGGGATCTACTTAAATGTATCTTCTCAGCCGCACCTAATAGCCTCTTGGCCTCCATTAGGAAGTATTCCTTTTCGATTTCCTCTAATCTCTCCAATAATTCATCATTAGTCATTCCTTTTAGCTCCTCAACTACCTTTGGTGACATCCTCACTCACCTCCTCGGGAGATTCTCTTTTATTTTCTTCCTCTTCTGTATTAGGGCTTTCTTGCCCCTCCCTTTGATCTTCCTCTTCAATAGATGGTTCTATTGCCTCAGCAAGTTCCTCAGGAACTTCTACGCTAACCTCAGATGTAGCTAGCTTCTCCTTCTCTTCACTTAGTTTTTGCCTAATTTCTTCTATTAATTCCTCATTTACCCTTATTTCATCTGCTCTCTTTACGTCTGGTCTTACTATCCTAACTTTCACTCCTATAATACCTTGGGGCATGAGTACATGCTTTACTGCATAGTCGACCTTTTCTATTTGGTCCTGTCCACATCTGTAAATAACTCCTGCCCTAAATCTCTCCTCTCTAGCTCTCTGACCGCCAAATTTACCAGAAAGTCTTATCTCTACCCCCTTAGCTCCGGCCATCATGACACGTCTGAGGGCAGAGAAAGCTACTTTCTTATGCCTCTCTCCCCTAGCGATTCTCCTAGCTATATAGCTAGCTACTATCCTCGCGCTTAAAAAAGGTTCTTCTACCTTCTTAGCTTGAATATAAGGATTAGAAACTCCTAAAGTCTCTTTTATCATTTCACCTATCCTTTTAGATGCCCTTCCCCCTCTTCCTATTATTATGCCAGGTCTCTCTACATAAACAGTTATTATGTCCCTCACTGGTGTAGAAGATATATCAACTCCGTGAAAGCCTGCCTTCTCGGCTACCTTTTCCATAAGCTCATGCAAGGAATATCGGACGATACCCTCCTGAACTACCTTCTTATAACTAGGCTGAGTCTTAGTACTGCTCATTCTTCTTCCTCCCTCTCCTCCAGTACTATCTCCACATGGACCATCTGTTCAACCCTAGGGGTAGCCCTTCCATATGCCCTGGGAAATATTCTCTTGAGCTTTGCACCTGTTTGGGCAGCGGCATGCTTGACATAAAGGTTATCCGGATCTAAATCTTTACTTGTCGCGTTATGCTCTGCGCTTTTCAGGATCTTCTTCACAAGCTTAGCTGCTTTCACAGGATACCTGCCTGGTTTCCATCCCCTTAACTCTCTTCTATGGGGCACACTTCTCTTAAATCTCCTGAAGGGAACAGCTTTCTTCAAAGCTATTACATCATCCAGTATCTGATAGGCTTCAGAGAGCTTCTTGCCTCTAATGCTCCTCAGAAGCTCTACTGTTTCCTTAAAAGAAACTCTTAAATCCCTTCCGGAAGCCATTGCCTCCCGTTCACTCTTAGCGCTGTATGAGTATCCCCATGTCGGCAACCTTCTTTACCTCCCTCGGTTGGCATACATCGGAGGTGTTTATAAAAATGCTTGAAACCGTTAGCCTAGTAGCTGTAGATGTAGATGGTACCATAACTTACGAGGAACCCTACATTAACCTAGGCGCCGTTAAATCACTGAGGTCATTAGGTAAGAAGGTACCCATAGCCTTGGTTACCGGAAATCCTTATCCCATTGCATATGCCCTTACAGTATACCTGAGACCATGTAACGAGGTAATGGGCATAGCGGAAAATGGTGCAGTAATCTACATAGGTACTCTAGAGATACTAAAAGGGGATTCTAAGGAAATGGAGAATGTAAGAAGATTTCTAATGAAGGAGGGATATTATAAGTATATATCTGAGGATTCTAAGTTCAGATTTGTGGACATAGCGCTTAGAATGAAACCAGAAGATCAAGAAAGGTTAAAGAAAGATTTATACGAGAGAGGCTTCAATGTGGAGACGACATCTAGCGGATATGCCCTGCATATACTCCCAAAGGGGGTTAGTAAAGGAGATGGCCTCCTCACCTTATGTGATAGACTCAATGTAAACTGCGATAATGTTGTGGCAATAGGAGATTCCCATAATGATATTAGTATGTTCTCTATTGCCGGGCTATCCATAACTCTCCCCAATGCGCCCGAAGATGTGAAAAAGGAAGCAGATATTGTAGTAGGAGGACCTGGTTATGGTTATAGCTTGCCTCTAGCTTTAAAAATTATTGAAAGGATTATTTCTCCCTAGGCCTGCCTTTACGCTCTCTTTCAAGCTTTACCCTCCAATATAC
>JAVALV010000144.1:0-4377 GCA_032159055.1 Thermoproteota archaeon
CATCTGAAGCCCTTACATGCACGGAGATATCATCTCCGGGCTTAACTTCTCCCCTATCCAGCGATATATCCACCTTAGGGGGATTATTTTCTAGAAAGATGTTCCAGATCCTTGAGATACCACCAAAATCATTCTTAGCCACGACTTTTACCTCATATTTTCCCGCCTTAACATAACTCGGGATTTCAATTGTGTAGGGACCTTCCCCCCTCACGTCGATCTCCTTATCCATATAGCTTATGGAGCCGGAGACACCTTTCCCTTCGATCTTTATGGTATATTTATCCCCCCTGTGGACTGTGGATGGTATATCTCCCTCAATAGTTGGAGGGCTCCCGACCTCTATCTGAGCACTGGAGTAAGCAGTAGCTCCGTCTATATCCATTGCTTCCGCTTTCACGGACAGATTTCCTTCAAAACCATCTGGTGTTCTATATGATATGGTACCCCCGCTCTCGCTTAAGTTCCATTCCCTATGAATACCGCCTCCACTTACAGAAAGCGAGACCTTCAGCCCTGCCGAGTCATCCTGAGCGGATACGCTTATCTTTACACTCTGACCTGAAGCTACCTTCTCCTTATCTAAACTCAACGTCACTTCAGGGGGCACGTTCACTATCTCAGTGTCCCAGCTTCCATTGTTTGATCCATCTACATCTTTAACTACCGCATTTAGTGTATAATGCCCAGCAGCTGCATCTATTGGAACCTTAATGATGTTATCTCCCTTTACGAGGTTGTACTTCTTGCCAAAGGCCAATAGACTACCACTTACGGAATCTCCATCGCTCTCGCTTACGGTAAAATCTATAGAATCTGATCTATGGACTTGGGAAGGTACATTAGCACTGATCTTAGGTGGACTTCCCCTAACCGTAAATGAGCGGGTCTTGCTATCTTCAGCGGAGACGCCGGAATAGTACTTATACACAGTGAATGTCACGCTTTTAGACCCTGCCGGCTGGTCTATGAAGTTTACAGACACATATTTCCTGAAACTACCTCTTGATGTCCTATCTAGTGAGTAAGTATGAGATCCAAGCTTAGCTGAAACAGTTAAGGAACCAATCCCATCATCTATAGATCCAAGGCCGCTCACCTCCAGTGCTATTCTATCCCTCTTGCTTATGATGCTAGGTGATATGCTAGCAGACCAGGATCTCGGGATGGCTACTATGTACGACCTCCCTAGGTTCATCGTATCCGAATCGGAGTATCCATTCACTTGACACGTGATGGTTATTGAGAGATCCGCATACTCCCCCGGAGATTCTCTAACCCTGACATAAACGCTACCGCTCTTCGAGCCCTTTGAAATGCTCTCAGATATGGGTTCTATGTTATTTCCTTCCACATTAACGCCTAAATTCGTATTACTGGGATCATCCGTCGTTAGGTCGAACCAGAACTTCACTATAAGATCCCCTGGATTTGTAGCCTGTGGCATTCTAGAGGGACTAGATCCCGTGAACCTGATAGAGCAGCCGGATCCCTTCACTCGAGGGAACCAAGGGAGAAAGAGGACAATAAGTAAGAGGATCACTACGCTGATGGCTCGCATCACTTAATTCGCGCTTGGAATATAAGGCAATGCTAGGTTTCAAAATACGAGGAAAACTATTACCAAGTAGCTAGGACTACCATGCTCAATGTATTACTGACCCCCTCCATGCTCCTTATGTTTTCTATCGTATCGTTCAAGCTGGATGTATCTGGACTAGATATTTCAGCAACAACATCGTACTCCCCAGTCACCTCACAGGCCTTCACCACGTTATTCATCTCTGAGATAGCTTTGGCTATCTCCGGTATGTTATAGCCAGACCTTACCTTGATCAATACTATGGCCTTCATCCCGGATTCTCCTATCTCAATAGTGAACCTCTTTATTATGCCTCCTTTTATCAATTTACTCACTCTCTTCCTTACAGTTGCCTCACTGATCCCCAATTCCTTGGCTATATCTGTGTAGGGTGTTCTAGCATCCTTAACTAGGATCTCAATAATCCTTTTATCTAAATCGTCCAGCAGTCCTCTCACCAGAATTTTCTCTGAGGACAAGTAATTAATTTTGGCCAATTAATGATATTTCACAAGAACCATCCTTAATATTCGCTTCCATTGCATGGAGGATGATCTTCAGTAACCTATAGGACATTCCCCATATGACATAATCGCAGCAGTAAAGGGACCTAACAATTATTCTCCTCGCCGGAATCAGAGAGTATTTCTCCCTCAGTTTTCTCAAGTCCAGCCACCTAGCACTTTCTACCTCAGGTCCTATCCTAATCGGGACATCTCCATTCACTGCAAACAAAAAAGGTTTGACATTAATCCTCGCTGAGAGCGGAGATATGGATGGCAGCTCACCTATGAGGCTATCCCTCGTGAGTTTGATACCAACTTCCTCCATTATCTCCCTAATAGCCGTATCTAAGCAGTCTCGATCGCCAATTTCTACGTTTCCTCCAGGAAAACTTACATTCCAGTAGAAGGGGTCCCTAAGATCTGCCTTCCTCTTTATCATAAGTACCTGGCAATCCCTTAGGATTACTCCCAAGGCAGCGTCGCACGACATCAATTACTTTAAATTTCTTAATCTAATAAAAACAATCTGAGAAGGTGCCTCGGTTGGGGCTACTGGACATAGTATACAAGATAGCTAGTAAGGTAGAGATGCCAGTTTACCGAAGGTACTTGGAATCTAAGGTTAAGAGAGGAGAAGTACCGAAACATGTAGCTCTCATACTTGATGGGAATAGGAGATTCGCTAAAAAGCTAGGTCTAAGCTTTTTAGAGGCTTACAGAATGGGGGCGGATATAACGGAGAAACTGCTGTACTGGTTACTGGATCTAGGGGTTGAGCATGTGACCCTCTATGCATTCTCCACTGAGAACTTCTCAAGGCCTAAGGAGCAGGTTGATGCAATATTCCAAGTCATAGAGGAGAAACTGAGGGAAATGCTAGGTAAAATGAGCACTTTGAAAAGGGATGGCGTGTCTATCAGGGTTATGGGGAGACGAGAGTTACTGCCTGAAGGAATAAGGGAACTGGCTAACGAACTTGAGAGAAGGACACATAACTTCGGCTCTAAGACTCTTAATATAGCAATTGCCTATGGGGGTAGAACAGAGATAGTGGATGCTGTAAGAAAGATAGCTATGAAGGTCGCGAGGGGGGAGCTTAATCCAGAAGATATAAGCGAGGATACCATAAGAGCGAATCTCTACGCTCCAGATGTTCCCGACCCCGATCTCATTATTAGGACTTCAGGAGAGGAGAGGCTGAGTAATTTCCTCCTATGGCAATCGGCCTACTCGGAGCTATATTTCTGCGAGGTGTATCTCCCCGAGCTCAGGAAAATAGATATCCTAAGAGCCATTAGAGATTATCAAAGGAGGAAGAGGAGATTTGGAAGCTGAAAAACTGAGAATTGATGTTGACGGCGTATCTATCGATCTTAGGACATTTACCGAAGAATACGATATAAGAATAGGGCTTACCGAGGACATTCCTGTAGAGGGACTAGATAGAAGGCATATTCGCCTTATGAGGGTAAACTTTAGGGACTTCAATGCATACCTGTTCGAGACCCCTTATAACCTTAGATATATATCCCATCCTCACATAGCAGGAGACTCATTGATGGACCTGCTGAAGAGAGATGCCCCTCTTATAAAGGGCGTGATAGATAAGTTCTCGCTTGGCAGATTTGGGAAACCTGTAGCCATAGATCTAATGGCCGGAGGAATCGATATAGGTTTTCCCTCGCTGAAAGATGTTAAAATCCTTGGTAACTTGGTGTTAATAGTTCCAACCCCCTTGGAATATGATATAGAGCGGATACATGAGGACTTAAGGAGCAAGGGTGGTAAGGTGACAGTATTCCTCTTCCTTGGATCGATGAGTATCGATGATATAGGGAAGCTTGCGGACCTATCAAATTCCTTGGGATCTGACTCCATCTTCCTATCCAATGCTTTTATCGGTGGAAAAGACTGCTTAGGCCGGATTTATGCCTACGGACCTGATATAAATATGCTGAGATCAGGGAAGATAGTGGAAATTGGCTCTATAATAGATATTCATACCCTTTCAAGGCTTCTTAGGGAATATCCTCCCAGTACGGATGTCTCTACATTGAAGACGAGGATTTCTGAAGGATCGTCCTACCTAAAGTCGACTTTGGAGGATATGATTTTCCTGATAGAACAGCCTATTTTCGATGCATGGCAAATAGAGATCTTGCTGAGGGAAGCTAAAAGCATAAAAAGACAGCTAATGAGGAATAACCATGGTAAGAATACCTATCTTGCTCATTCTAGGTAATGAATATCTGGAGACAAAATACGGGGACTATGTCCTCACCTCCAGAG
>JAVALV010000145.1:0-2962 GCA_032159055.1 Thermoproteota archaeon
GGGAATTCAGAATTAGACCCCTTCGCCTCATAACAGGCTCTGAGGATACTGAAGTTATACACAGGGAATATGGTTACAGATTGAAGCTTGATCCCAGATATGTTTATTTCTCACCGAGAGAGGCGACTGAGAGGCAATTCATAGCTAAGCAGGTCAGAGACGGGGAGTTAGTCCTAGTGATGTTCGCTGGGGTTGGACCTTATGCTATTGCCATAGCTAAAGCTAGGGAAGCGGAGGTTATGGGAATCGAATTAAACCCCATAGCCGCAAGGTACTTCCAAGAAAATGTACTCCTTAATAAGATCGGCCATAAAGTATTTCCAATAGAGGGAGATGTAGCTTTCGTGACTCCTGCTCTATACGGACTCTTTGATAGGGTGGTAATGCCCCTCCCAAAGGGGGCTTACCTCTTCATTCCATATGCCATCAGAGCCCTGAAGAGAAATGGAGGGATCATTCATTTCTACTATTGGGGAGGTAATGACGCCTTTAGAAGGGCTGAGGACATGTTTAAAGCCGAAGCCATGAAGATGGGGTGGGAAGCTACCTCCATAGGATTCAGGGTAGTATCAAGCTATTCTCCACGAATTTATAAGATAAGAGTGGACTTCTTGATAAAACCGACGGGCATAAAGTAAATTTTTAAAATGCAGGTTTTTAGTTCCGTCCTGCACCTGAAATGGGGGATTGTTATTGGACGGAGATTTGCCAGGAAATAAAAGTGCCACTTTTAACGATTATTGGGATCAATTAAATAGAAAAATCGAGGAACATTTAAAATATTTATCTAAAGTATATCCATTAGATGAGGGTCCTGTATTTAATCTCCTGACATCTTATAGGAAGAGCATGGAGGCGATAAATCACATCCCAATGCTCCTCACTAATAGCCTAACTGATCTTTTCAGGATAAAGAAAGAGCAATTTGCCTCTCAATTTCAGCAAGATCTCTCTTTTTTGATAAAGTCAAAGGAATTGAGGGAACTGGAAGAGAGGGAGATAGCTGTCATAACTCAAGCTGTAAAGGATCTCATGGAAGCTCTTTTCTCTGCAATAATAAACAAGACTGGGGAAACTCTATCTAGCTACCTCAAGTGGATGCCAAAGGGCAACGATGTAGCTGATGGTACCGTTGAGGAGGTGAGGGACTTCCTCTCCAAGCTGATGTATGAGATAGCTAAGGCTAGAGCTGAGAGGGACCTATATAAGGAGGAGATTGCCTCGCTGAAGAAAGCAGTGACTCCTCAGGTCAGTGGGAGGTATAGAGTGCTTCAGGTATTGGAAGAAGCTGGAAAGCCCCTGAAACCTGTCGAGATAGCGTCTAGGCTTGGGCTCGCAGAGGTAACGGTGAGGCGTTACCTAAAAGATTTAATAGCTGAGGGATTTGTAGCTAAAAACGATAGCAGAAAGCCTTACACATATAGGTTGGTGGATAAAAATTGGCTATCAAGGATGAAGAGAAAAGAGGGAAGAAAGAGGTAGTAATATTAGTTTCCCCCATATGTAAACCTTCATTGGACGCTGCTGTATTCATCAGGAGATGGGCTAGGGAGGCTGGTTTCAATTTCAGAGAAGTATCGATTCTAGAGCCAGAGGGGCAGGAGTATATACTGGAGCTCGGGATAAGGAGGGTGCCAGCATTGATAATTAATGGAAAACTCATCTCGGAGGGAAAGATAAGGCTACCTGGTGTTAAAAGGGTTGAAAACTGATTTCTTAGTCGTGGGTGGAGGAGTATCCGGTTCTTCTTTGGCTTATCTACTTGCTAAGTCGGGTTTTGATGTTACAATAGTGGAAAAGAAGCCGAAAGTAGGGTATCCGCATCACTGCTCTGGGATCCTAGGTTTAGAAGCGATCAAGGAGCTCGTTTACTTCGACGAAAGCTGGGTTTTGTCTGAAATTAATTGGGCTAGGTTCGTATCCCCAAGTGGAATTTCATTAGAAATAAGAAAACCCCTTGCCAAGGTAGTAGACAGGGAATTAATGGATAGGAATCTCTGGGAGTTAGCCACATCTGAAGGTGCAGAAGGAATGCTTTCTTCTACCTTTAAAGGACTATCATCCCGCAGGGAGGCAAGGGTTGGAGGCAATGTAATTCGTTTCGAGGCCCTGATAGGGGCTGATGGTGTTCTCTCCAAAGTAGCTGAAAGTATGAATTTCGATAGGTTACCATTTGAATTGGGAATTCAGAGACTATTGGGAGGTAAGCTGGGAGAAGGATATATAGTAAAAGTTATTAGAGGTAGTAAGTTTACTTGGCTTCAACCGTGGAAAGATGGAAGGAAGGCGGGTGCCCTCGGATCACCTAGCGATAATCTGCTCTCATGGACCTACTACATCAGCGATGAACCTGCTAGGGGATACGAGGGAGGGCTATTACCTGCCAAAACCAGAAAAAGATTTCATAGGGGGAGAATAGCGTTGATAGGAGATGCTGCTGGTCAGGTAAAGCCGATAAGTCGAGGAGGAGTCCTTTTAGCGTCTAGGGCAGCCAGGATCTTGGCAAAATCTATACATGAAAGCGAGGACATTGAAAAAGCCTTCAGAAAATATGAATCGGTATGGTGGAAGGCTAACAGGAGAGAAATAATCTTGGGAAGGGGTATAAGAAGGTATCTAGATTCGATCCCACCGAGTAAGATCGATGAGGTATTTTCCACGCTAAAGGAGAAGGAAGATCTCATAGAGAGGGAATTTGAGGTCGATAAGCAAACTGCCCCCCTTTCAGCCCTTCCCATTGTAAAAATTCTTAAATTAGCTACTGGAGATATTGTTGCAAGCGCTTCGGCCGCGGCCGAGATGATTAGATACATGATACGGTGAGTGCTATGATAACGCTCATGAACATCCTGTTAGGGCTAGGTGTAGGCCTCTTTCTTCTTGTCTTAATGAAGATGTACTCAGACATCCCAGATATTACCAACCTGCTGCTTTCAGCTAACATAGGCATATATATTATGAC
>JAVALV010000146.1:0-3646 GCA_032159055.1 Thermoproteota archaeon
GCTATTGACCTCTGCATTACCTAAGGGCTTATTCTCAAGAGAAGACCTTTAAGATGGATCGGAAAATTTAAGAAATCCCATAATTCTATAGAAAAGATATAATTTGAGGAGAAGAAAGCTCTCGTTATGGGAAGCGACTTCCATAGCTGTCGGGATAATAATAGGGGCTAGCATATTTTCTATTTTGGGAATTGGAGCCCAAGTCGCAGGGAGAGATCTACCCTTAGCTTTTACGCTCTCCTCGTTTGCTGCTTACTTCGTAGCATATAACTACGCTAAACTTGGATCTAGGTTCGTCTCGAATGCGGGACCCATAGAATTCATATTACAGGGCTTGGGAGATAACGAATTGACGGGTACTCTAGCATTTCTCATGTGGATGAGCTATGTGGTTTCTCTATCTCTATTTGCGAATGCATTTTCTGGCTATTTTCTCGCATTGATTGGGATGGAAAGATCTGCTTTCTTATTCGATCTAGTTGAGACCATGGTTGTAATTACGTTCACAGCGCTGAATTTCTTCGGATCCAAGGCTGTTGGTAGAACAGAGTCCTTTATAGTCTTAGGTAAACTCCTTGTTCTAGGAATTTTTGTTTTTGGTGGACTTTGGTTCATAAAACCGGGGTACGTAATGCCCCAGTTTGATGCTGGACACCTAATGGGCGCTGTCTATGCAGCAACAATATTCTTCCTGAGCTATACGGGCTTCGGGCTGATCACCAATGCATCAGAGGATATTGAGAACCCAAAGAAGAATGTGCCTAGGGCCATATACCTAAGTCTTCTTATAGTGACAGCAGTTTACATTTCCATAGCTATAGTTGCAGTTGGAAACCTTCCTATTCAGGAACTCGTTAAGGCAAAGGAATATGCGCTAGCTGAAGCAGCTAAGCCCTTCTTGGGGAGTCTTGGCTTCGCTTTCATCTCTATAGGAGCTTTATTCTCTACGTCCTCAGCCACAAATGCCACGATTTATGGAGGAGCTAATATAGCTTATGCCCTTGCCAAGGAGGGAGAACTTCCTCCCATCTTCGAGAGGAAAACATGGTTCTCTGCCTCGGAAGGGCTCTACATAACGGCAGGTTTAGGGCTTCTTTTCGCTCTTTTGTTTAATATAGATGGAATTGCCGCCATTTGCAGTGCTACGTTTCTTCTAGTTTATATATTTGCCATAATCTCCCATCTGAGATTGGTTGATAAAACAGGAGCTCGCAAGTCATTGGTGGCGCTAAGTCTAGTGGTGGTTCTAGCCATCTTCTCGTTACTTATGTACTACCAATGGCAGGTAGATAGACGCGTGTTTTATACCATATGGATTACAGTCATTACATTCGCTGCCATAGAATTCATGTATAGGAGAGTAAGGAAGAGATCTCTCCTAACGAGATCTCAAACATTGAATAAATATGGAGTAAGGAGAAAGGGAGGTATGTGATATAATAGCCCTCACCAGACGATTATCACAGCAGCTTCTTCCACTGCCATGCTCATAGAGGTAGCCGCTCCTCCTACTTCTTTTACATCTATTAGTTAGTTTTTAGACCCAGATATCTCCAAGTTGATTACCCTAAGATAGGCTTCTGATCTACGCGTTTGATCCAAGTTGGGAGTTAGGCTATAGGTCATTAAGAAGGCGAATCCTTCTATAGATCCATGGCTTGCTCGAGGGTAAATCTGGTGTATACCCGAGGCAGGTAGCTAGGGATCTAGAAAGATAAACCTAGGGAGCTTAAGATGGCATCTAAATTTTTTTAGAGAGAAGCGATCTTGTTCGAGAGAGGAGAAAGGATGATCTAGCAGAGCTTTACTCTCTAATATACTTTAGGAGAATCTATATATTTTCCCTACAGCCATTTGCCTGAATCTCTCTCCATATTCGTTTCTGAAGGCACATTCAGCAGTTATGCCTGTACAATGACCTGTGTATACTTCCTTAATATCTAACTCCTTGAAGGCCCTTACAGTACCTTCTATCCTCTCCTTATCTGCACTAATTAAATGAAACCCTCCTATTACAGCCTTAATGGGACCAGCCAAATTGATGGTATGCTTCAATATATTGATGATCCCTGCATGGGAGCAACCAGTTAATATAACAGATCCATCATCCATCTTCACTATTAAAGAGCTGTCATCCATCAGAGGATCCTTGATGAGCTTCCCATTCTCTAGGGTGTAAGTATCTATGGTCATCTTACTCTCCAGTTCTGAAATTCTAGGTACTTCGCCTGTTGTTACTATCCCAGGTAGAATCTCTATAGGATCTCTAGAAAGAATGAATTTGCCCCCAAGCTCCTCCAACTCTCTTCTCCTGTATGGAATACCTATATCCCTGAAGGGAAGTACAAAATTAGGCTTAAAGAGGTCGGGATGGGATATTATTGGAACTTCCTTATTCAACTCCTTGAGAAATCCTTTCAAGCCACCTGTGTGGTCATAATGCCTGTGAGATAGGACAACCCCCACTAATCCATTAAGGTCCTCTCCCAGTAGAGATAAATTGTGCTTTATCGGTTCCCAGCTGTTCCCCGTATCAAAGAGTAGCTTGTAGGTAGTACCGTCGATTCTAACCTTTAGGAGGAAGGATATGCCGTGCTGAGCCCAGAACATTCCTGAAGCATGTTCTTCAGCGAGAACATAGATCTCTAACTGCTCAACATCCATATGAGGAAATAGGAAGGAACCATTTTTAAGTTAGCTTTCTACCAAGAGAAGTCGTCCCAAGGGACATCTTGGTTCTCACAGGCCTTTCCGTTAATTATTATATCTAAGATTTCACCCGCTGACCTTGTGAAAGCCTCTAAATCCCCTGTTTCATCCTCTCTTATCGCTAGTACCACGACATCACACCCGTTCTCATCCTCTAGGGATATGTAGCATTCCTTGTCCATGACCTCGCTTAGCTCTGGTTCATCCACATCTAGCTCCATCCTCTCTATCCTAGCATACCACCTACCGCACTCATATACAACTGCCTTAACCCCTAGAAACCTAGCTAGAGGTATGAGGCTATGCATTATCGTATTCCTAAGATCATCGGGTCCTAGCTCCAAGAATTCATATGGATCTTCTCTTATTCTCTGGGAGAAGCGATCCCAGTTCATTCCTATCTGCTCAACTTCGTCCATTTAGCCTCGGGGTCCTCAGATGGTGGAGAGTAATAAGCATTTTGTTTTCACCTACATAAACCGATTTAAGGTAGTATATATCGAGAAGCATATGGAGCTCAGGTACCTAGGAACCTCTGATGTAAAGATTTCTGCCGTCAGTCTTGGAACTTGGCAATTTAGTGACTCTTGGGGCGTCACGGATTATGAAAACGCGAAATCCATAGTGGAGAAAGCTTTGGAGCTTGGAATAAACTTCTTCGATACAGCAGCTGTGTATGGGAGAGGTATGAGCGAGCAATTTCTAGGAAGGGCACTAAAGGAATTAGGGGTAAGAGAAGATGTTATTATAGCTACAAAGCTTCCAGGTGAATTTTTATCGAGGCATGATGTATTTAAAGGAACGAAGAGGTGTCTGGAAAGATTAGGCACCGATTATATAGATCTGATGCAAGTTCACTGGCCCCCTCTATGGAACAATTTTCCGACATGCGAGTACATGCGCGCCTTGGAGGAACTGGTTCACAAGGGAGTGATCA
>JAVALV010000147.1:0-5820 GCA_032159055.1 Thermoproteota archaeon
AGCTAAGTGCTCTGATGGTACAAATAGGAGAATTCCCAGTATGAAGAGAAGTATCCAGAGAGTTTGAGATATTATCATGTTGAGAAAGCTCATCCCATACCTCCACAGCCTTATTGTATGGAGAATCAGTATGGCCCTTATCTTCGTGAACATCATATCATACAGCACCCTTCCTCAGGGCTTTCCTCTCAGCTTTTCCAAGAGCTGCGTAGGAGGCCAAGTTATAGAGGAGGGACATCCCAAGAAGCACTGCTATGAGGAAAGTCATCTCTGCTAACTTAGGAGTTCCTACTAGGGATGCGAGCCTAGCTAGCTCGAAGGTATATGTGGTGGGGATGAGCTGGGAGATCAGTCTAGCCCAAGCCGGGAATAGGTAAGCTGGATAGAATGCGCCAGAAAGGATGAGTATTATGGGATTTAACCAACTGAGTACATTGCTCTCCTCTTTCAACGTCAGGAGGAATGACCCGAATATGGCTGAGAAGCCGAGGATCGGTAGCATCCCTATGACGATGGCTAGGGCTATCACGAGGGTATCCTGCAATCCTCCCAGAATACCTTCTCTCCAAATAAGCAATGGAACGAATTCCGCGAGTTGCATGAAGGACCAGAGAAGGTATCTAGGAACGTATGACATAACTAGAGTGATGGATGTTCTGTATGGAGCCAATAGCACGTATGGAAGGGTTCCTGACCATCTATGAGTTAGAACGGCTCCTCCAACCTCCCACATCACGGACATAGATGCCATCGCTATGAGCGTCGATGCCACGAAGAAGACGACTGGGTCAGCATTCACCTTGACATTGGATTTGAATGTCTGAGCTGATCCGAAGATGAACCCCATGCCCAGCATCAGGATCAGTAGGATGTAGGGCCACGTTAGGAAGGATACCAGCTCTGCCCTATTGTTCTTGAAGAAGTATATATCCAAGATGACGCCTGATTTTAGGAGGCTGAATACGCTCATTTTACCTCTCCTTCCGTCAGTTCAATGAAAACGTCCTCTAATGTTGGCTCTTTGACCTCTATCCTTCTTATATGAGCTCCTAGGCTATAAAGGGATTCCAGTGCCTTCTGTGTCACCAATTCCTTCTCTTTGGGACTTAAAATGACCTTTATCCTTGCACCTTTCTCTTCTGGCTCTATTTCCACATCCCTACCGAGGGCGATCCTCAGTTCATCGGCGACGTTACCTAGGCTGATCCTAGCTGGGAGTATGGCATCAATCTCCAGCGTAATATCACCTAAAATAGATCTCTTAAGTCCTTCTACCCTGTCAAGTGCTATTATCTTCCCTTTATTTATTATTGCAAGCCTATCGCAGACTATTTCGGCCTCAAACATGTTGTGAGTGGTTATCAGGACTGTCTTCCTTTCATCATGGGCTATCTTTATTAGTAGTTCCCTCAGGAGCCTAGCAGATGGAGGATCAAGGCCTAAAGTGGGCTCATCTAGAATCAATAGCTCCGGATCCGTAAGCATAGCTCTAGCAACGCTAAGCCTAGCCTTCATTCCCAATGAGTATTCTTCATATAGTTTATCAGAGGAGCCAAGTTCCTCTAGCCCCACTACTTCCAGCATCCTCTGAACCCTCTGCTTTAGATCAGATCCGCTTAGTCCATAGAGCATCCCGAAGTATGTGAGGTTCTCCCTTCCTGTCAGCTTCCAGAAGAATCCTTTCTCTACGCTAAGTGATACTCCTATCCTCTTTCTTACCTCAGTGGCCTCCTTAACAACGTCGTAGCCGAGAACAGTGGCTCTTCCAGAGTCAGGGAGAAGTAATGTGCTCAGGATCTTGACAGTAGTCGTCTTGCCAGCACCATTAGGACCGAGAAGCCCAAACACCTCCCCTCTCCTTATGGTGAAGGATACCCCCCTGAGAGCCTCTACTATCTTCCTTTCCCTCTTTATTATGCCCTTCCTCAGGAAAGTCTCGTACCTCTTGACCAAGTCCTCGGCTACGACGACCTCGCTTTCCATAAAAAACACCTTTAGGCTTCCCTTAGGATTTACTGTAAAGAAATTTAAACCTCTTGGCACAATGTGATCATTAAGTGGAGACTTGATGAAAGGTGATCCGTAATTGGGTAAGTACTCAGCGCTGATGTGGCCTCTCATATCTCAGTTAGTATCCGCTGCGATAGTGTTGAGCATCAGACCCATACCCCAGATAGAGCTGAGCGTAGAAGAATCTGCTGGTTTATCCCTGTTTTATGTTTTGATGGTTCTCATTACAGCTTTCTTGATGCTATTACTTGTGAGAAAGAGGATGTTCAGCGTTATAAGAGTGCTAATCGCTGCTTTCTTCGTCTATTCCTCCTTCATATCGATAGATACCCTCCTGTACTCATCTAGGGTTCATTGGTCTGTTGAGCTGCTGGCAGCCGTGTTTATAACGTGGCTGAGTTTGAGAAGCGATGTATGGGGAAACATGGCCAAATCTTTCCTAGCCGCATCTCTGGCCTATCTTTTCATTTACTTCTTCAATGATCTCTTCATTTACTTCTTATTAGCAGGCCTTGCTCTCTATGATGCATATTCCGTATTTAAGGGACCACTAAGCGAACTCTTAATGGTATCTGAGGAGAAGAGAGATCCTCTTGAGCCTTTAATGGTGTTTCACGGTGACGTTTCCATGGGATTAGGTGATGTATTCTGCTATTCCATGGCTGCTGCTTCTTCTTTCAGGTCTTTAGGTATAATCTTCGCGCTTTTACCCTTCATAGCTCTTAATATAGGTATTATAGTGACCATATGGCTTCTATACAAGGCCAAGAGATCTCTCCCTGGTCTGACTATACCTATAATTCTCTGGCTAGCTGTCCAAATACCTCTACAAGAGCTTCTCAGATAAGTAACAATGCAATCAACTAGCTAATCGTTTATTCTCATCACGTTGATTTAGAAAACCGCTTCTTAGAACAACTAGAACAACCTAACTGTCACGAGATGAGATTTCTCGGATATTAGCGGCTTTTCATCAATGCTCTATTTGATCGAAATCTCTGAGGTCCCAAACGAGCAAACCATTGACCTTTTTCGCGCTTCTAGCCACTATCCCATAACTCTTCTCATATCCATTAAGCAGTAAATCCCCCTTCCCTTGCAGCCTGCCAATAACCCTCAAAACATCTCTCTCGCTAAGGTCCGACCACTTGACCTCTATCAAGAGGGCCCTTCTAGAACGATCGTCTATAACGACTAGGTCCACTTCCTCATCCCTCCTCCACCATCTCCCGACTCTGCTGGGAGTTATGTTCAGCTTACGTTCCCTAATAAGCTCCATTATGAACTGCCTCGCTATATCCTCGAAAATAGATCCAAGATATTGCGGGTATTCCCTCCTAATTTCTTCAACATTGAATATTCCCTCCTCTATCAATGATAGATTCGGTTGTATGAACCTGAACCAGAAATTGAGGAAGTTCTCAGCTAGGTAATAGCGGCCCCTTTTGGAGTTCCAGCTTTCAGTAACGGGAACTTCCCTCTTCACCAGTTCCACCTCCATCAGGTTCCTGAGATAGGGGGTAATATCCGAGTGTGTCATGCCTGTATAATCTCTAATCTCCTTTGATGTATTCTTACCATGAGCTATCGCTTCCAAAATCCTCTTGTATGTTACAAGATCTGTAAACTCGTACTTGAGGAGGAAGTCAACCTCTTCCTTCAGGAAGGTATCTGAAGTCCTCAGCTCCCGTTCCAGCCAAGACCAGAATGGTGTCCCCAATTTTTCTAGATAATAAGGTATACCTCCCGCAAATCCATATATCTCAACAAGCTCTTTCCAGCTCACTAGAGGGAAGAATTCCTTTAATTTAATGAATTTTAGGGGGCCAAGCTTCAGTGTAGATGTTCTCCTTCCATATAGGGGGCTTCTGTACGAGAGAACCTTATTTTTCATCATGGAGATGGATGACCCTAAGAGGATGAGCTTGGTCTTACTCTTCTGAAGCTGAGTATCCACTATCCTCTGGAGGAGGGATAAGATCCGAGAGTCCTCCTTTATCAGATTGGGAAATTCGTCTATAACAACTATCTCATCTATAAGGAAGGAGAAGATGGATTCCCAGTCCTCCCTCACATGAGCTATCTTAGGGACAGATCTAGATGCTGCTTTAATGAAATGCCTGATATTATCCCCCTCTACTGCTAAATAGTATATATGAGGTCTTTCAGCCAAGGCCTCAAGAATAAGCCTAGTCTTCCCTATCCTTCTCCTTCCATAAACTACAATCATCTCGAAATCGTTGGAATCTAGCCTACTTCTAATAGCACTGAGCTCTTCTTCCCTATCCACAAATTTCATAATTTCTATTATGATAATTATGATTATCAAATTTAAGCTTATCTAACAGGTCGACGTAATGATCCTATCAGTTAGACGCCCTTTACTAATCGCCCTCATAAATTCCTACATCAGAGCCAAGTGAGATGCTTGAAGTATCATTAAATTCCATTCACTCACATTTCCCAGATGGACACCGTAACACTGGGAAAGGAAGTTGAGACAGGTAAGGAGATCGAGCTTAAGATCCCTGAGCTCGTAACTGGGAGAACAGCTATAATAGCGAAAACAGGATATGGTAAATCGTGGACCATCAGGAGAATAGTAGAACAGCTGCTGTATAAGGGATACCCTGTGGGGATAATAGATCCCGAAGGAGAGCATTCATCTTTAGCCGAGATATTCGATCTGCTCATTATATCACCTGAGGGGGACATAGACCTCACGGAGGCATCCCCGAGGAGACTGGCCCAAGTCGCCGTGAGAGGAGTGAGCTTCATACTCGATCTATCTAAGTATAGCCCTGAAGTCTCATCAGAACTCGTAGCTAATACTTTAGAAGCGTTAATGAATGTGAAGAGTGAGGATGGTTTCCTAGTAGTGGTTGATGAAGCTAAGGAACTAGCTCCTGAGAGAGGGGCTGGGAGTACCTTAGGTAAGAATGCCTCACTGACTGCCACATGGCTAAACGCGTTAGCTACTAGAGGAAGGAAGAAAGGCTTGGGGCTCCTCTTTTCAACCCAAAGGCCCCAACTCGTATCAAAAACTTTGCTCAGCCAAGCGGAGAATAAAATAATATTGAGGGTGGAATATAGCAGGGACATTTCAGCGATAGTGGAGTTCCTCGGTCTTAGTAAGGGAGTAGCGAGGAGGATAACGAGGTTAGATAGAGGAGTAGCTTATGTTGAGGGTCCATTTGTTGAGAGACCTAGTTTCGTCAGGATAGGAGAGGTTAGAAGCGCCCACCTCGGTTCAACCCCTAACCCAAAGCCCAGACCTCCTCCTAGTTTGAAGGAAGTAGTGAGCTTCCTATCACTAGGCGAAATCGCGACATCAAGTGAGGGAGAGAAGAGTGCTGGAAGCGGTCTTGAAGGACTTGAGAAAAAGGAAAAGAAAGAAGAGGTTCATGAGGATGAGGAAGTAGGGGAGAGGAAGGTACGTAGGAGGGGGAGGATGGGAATTAGGTCTCCGGAAGTGTTCTCCTTACCTCCTCGAAACTTGAGGTCTAGGATTGTCAAGGATCTAATAAAGAAGAGAAATGAGATGAGATCTTTAATTGATACTTTAGAGAGTAGGAAGGGCGAGATGAAGGATCACGTATATCAGCTCCTGCTGGAGGAGTATGAGAGAGAACTGAGGAAGTTAGAGGATAAGCTAGAACCATATAAGGAGGAAGCTAGGGAATCAATACTGATGCTGGAAGCCGCTATAGAAGATAGAAATAACATGATAGTCTCTCTCAGCAGGAGAAAAGGGGTTCTCAGAAAATTATTGAACATCTGGAAGATCAGTAGGCTGAAAAGGGAGATAAA
>JAVALV010000148.1:0-3274 GCA_032159055.1 Thermoproteota archaeon
TTTTTACTTGGTTCTGGAAATAAATCGAGGAGAAATGCTTGTGGAGAATATAGTGAAGATCTTGAAGGAGTACGAAGAAGTGATCTTCGCCTACCTGTTCGGCTCCCAAGCTAAGGGCAAGGCGGGAAGGCTGAGCGACATCGATATCGCTATCTATCTAGATCCATCCCTATCCCAAGACGCCATGTGGGACCTCTTTTTAGACATAGCCAGCCACCTGAGCTTCAGGAATGCCAAAGTGGACGTCGTTCTGCTCAATACCGCCAGTTACAGGCTGGCATTTGAGGTACTGAAGGGCAGGCTCCTCTTCTCTAGGGACGAGGGGATGAGGAAGGAGTTCATATATCGCACCCTGAGGACCTACTTGGACAGGAGGTACTACGATAGGAGGAGGGCCGAGCTCATTCTCTCTAGGTGAGAGACATGTTCTTCAGGGAGAAAATCTCTGAAAAGTTGAAATATCTCGAGATCTCACTGAATTATTTGAGGGGCAGGCGAAACATCACCTTAGAGGACATCAGGAGTAACTATGAATTGAGGAGCGCCATTGAGAGAAACTTCCAGATAGCCATAGAGGCTGCGATAGACATAAGCGAGATGATAATCTCAGAAGAAGGGGCTGAAATGCCTGAAACTTACAGAGAGGCCTTCTTAAGGTTAGGAGAAATGGGGGTAATTCCGAGGGACTTCTCCACCCGATTGGCTCAGATGGCTGGTTTCAGGAACATCCTAGTCCATCAGTACAGTGAACTCGACTTGAGCAGACTTATAGAGTTCCTGAAGACGAAATTGTGGGATTTAGAGCAATTTTCAGGCTACATCAAGGAATACTTGAGATCCAAAGCGGGAGATTAACCGTTCAGGTGTGGATGCTACTAAACCTCATTCCAAGATCCCTCTTCCTTTATTCTACTTGTGTTCCAGCTTGGTAATTCTTTCCTCTAGAAAAGATCTTGGATCTCCTTTATCTCTTTTAATACCTCATCATGCTTTTGGATCATCCCTTCCTAGATCCTGCTCCTCTCTTACATATGGATGTTTTTCGATATTTGAGGAATTGGTGAGTGCTTAAATGCTGTCCCTAGCTGGTATCTTGAATGCCACATATAGACGAGATAAGGCTTTTAAGGAGAAGATCTAAGGCCTTCCTCGAAAGGGCCATGGATAGTTTAAATTCTGGAGATTATGATATAGCATCCTTTCTTTCGGAGCAAGCTGTTCAGCTTTACTTGAAATCACTGCTGCTAGAAAAGCTGGGGGATTATCCAAGGACCCATTCACTCTCGACCCTCCTCGCAATCACTAAGAAGGTACCTAGCTGTGAACGAATTACGGAGCTATTAGAGAGGAATAAAACAGAAATAAGACTCATGGAAGATTCCTACATAGCCTCAAGGTATTTGATGAGAGAATATACGCGCGAGGAGGCGGAAGTTCTAGTAAATCTAGCAAGAGAGGTGTTAAAACTTGGAGGTATACTATAATATCCTTTTAGAAAGAGCTAGAATTGTTAGAGGGTGGAGGAGCTATATAAGCAGGATAGCCGATTCCATAAAGAAAGTTTTGCCCGATGCTAGGATCTACATTTTCGGCAGCGTTATTAAAGGAGAGGCCGTTGGGGGAAGCGATGTGGATATCCTAGTGGTCTCTAAGAATGTGCCTAATAGCAACATCGAGAGGGCTAGATTAAAGAGGAGGATAGAAGAGCTCTCTGGCCTGCCAGTGTATCATCCCTTTGAGTTCCACCTAGCTAACGAGGAGGAGGCTGAGTGGTACTTTGCTAGGATCAAGGAGATGATTGAATACAAGTGATTTCTTGGACCTTCCCAAACCCAAAGGAAGGAGCAGTTCAAGGGATAAGTTGATGAGGGAGCGAGTCGGTGAGGGAGAGATATTCTGTAGAGGTTGTCTAAATAGCCGTAACATGGTAAGTCGCCGTTAGATAGCGAGAGCGCCTCGTCCTCCCCCCAACTCCCATCTATCCTTTCTAAGATTTCTCTAACGCCCAGATTATTTAGCAAGAAGACCCTTCGCTTCATATCTTCCTTATATACCAACATAATTCTGAATATTTTCTATCACAGATCGCGCACATCCCTCTGATAAAGTATGGGAGATCGCTTCTCGAGAAGGATGAGTTCGATACCCTGTTTAAGAGGGTTCTTCACCGGATCAAATCTCCTGAGAGAGCTTTTCAGGAAACTTGTCCTCGAAAGGAGTATTTTCACCCCACATGTCCGTACCTAGAAGCTGTGTAGAATTCGTCGATCCTCTTGCAAATTTCTCATAGTATTCCATTGAGTATCGCACTGTGTACGTAAACGGGACCTCCTCTGGCCCCTAATTACCCACATCTCATCTTCTCTCCTAGCGGTTCTGTTGAGATATCTTTCTTGGAACTCTCCTAGCTTCATAAAAGCAACGTTCTTGCTTTTCATGTAATGTATCAATTTCCTTCACTGTAGAGATGGTCGCGCGCGAATGATTCGAATCCTGCCAAGGTGAAGGTCTCCTTCAACCTTATTCTACCCTCATCGGTGACTTAATACCCCGCCCCCAACCTCCAAATTGGACTCATTCGATAGTCCAATGTCCGGCTAAAAAGGAGAGATAGGAGGAGAGGTTAGCTGCCAAATCCCCCTCGCCTCCTTGTCCTCCTTCCCCTCGAATATAATGCGAATACGGCGATGAGGAGTAGTGCAAATCCTGCTATTACGAGCAATATTCCTCCCCCGAGTTCAGCTGCTGGAGCTTTGGAGACTGTAGTAGCCCCAAGGGTGCTTTCGGTGGTAGCCTGAACCTCTTCACCCTTTGAAGATGTTGCGTACTTGGGCCTAGTTGTTGCCTTAGTAGTTGACTCCTTCTTCGCTTCTGTCCCAGTCGAGGTCGGCTCAGAGACTGTAACCGGTGCCTCCTCGCTTCCGTGTCCGGTGGGATATGCCATCTTCCCCGAGGTCAAGTGGGCCTTGCTGACTTCCTCAGCACCTCCGCTTCCCGTCTTAGAGCCGGAACTGCCGTTCTTCACAACTATAGGAGAGGAATAACCGATAATCATGACATCCGATCTCCCGCTACCCTCTAGGCCGCCCTCTGTCCTGTAGAACACCTCAGCCACATTCTTGAGGAGCCCTGGACATCTGACCCTAGCTTCAAACTCTATTGTGACGGTTTCACCTGGATCCAAGGAATCTACATGCCACTTGAGGATCCTGTCTCCCTTGCACCTCTCCACTTCGCTCTCAGGTATCTTGGTAACCTTCATGACCCCTGTTCC
>JAVALV010000149.1:0-3119 GCA_032159055.1 Thermoproteota archaeon
ACCACCAGCATTCTCAGCTAAAGCTCCTCCAATGGTAGCAGATCTAGAACTAGCAGGATCCGGTGGGAAGAAGAAGCCTTTACTTCTACAGGCCTGATCCACTTGAAGAACAGTAGCTCCAGCTTCAGCCATAACGTAACCATCATCCACGTTTACTCTAATTTCATTCATAGGTGTGAGATCAAGAACTATGGAACCAGGAACTACTGGAACAGAAGCTCCTGTGAGAGAGGTACCTCCTCCCCTAGGTATTATCGGTACGTGCTTCTCGTCAGCAACTTTTAGAACGGTAATGACATCCCCATCGGAATACGCCCTCACGACCGCTCCCGGAACTTCCCTCCTCTCAGTACTGGCATCAATAGAATAAGCATAGAGGTCCTCCAGATCTGTAAGCACTTTTTCCCTTCCAATCTTCCTACTTATCTCTGAAATAGCATCATCAAGGTATTTTTCACGCATGCAGGCACCTTTACTAATTAAAGGCTGTATAGTAAAATAAATAATGTTATGTTGTTATAGAGAATATCTAATGAGCTAATCCGTTAGACACCAGCCTTGCCGGAGTATATCGCGTATGCTCTACCGTAAACTATTAACTCCTGAACATGAAGTCCAACAGGGCATGTTTGCGAGCACTGCGCACAGAGGACACATGAGTAAAGCCTATCGAGTACCGCTTCTGGCCTTACTGGATCGCCCCTTACGAGGGAATTTATTAGAGTCATCCTCCCCCGAGCAGATCTACTCTCTAGTCTGTCTAAGGCCTTGGTAGTTGGGCATTCTACATTGCAGAAGGCGCATTTCTTGCACTTATCCGTCTCCCTAAGGAGCATGTCAGCTAGATCGTTTAACTCTAAGCTCCTAGGTTTAACGCTCCTTGGAAGAGTTTCGTACTTTCTAAACTCTATATTCTCCGGCCTTTCTCTAATGACCTCATTCCTCATTGCTTCTGCTATTAAGGAAGCTAGATCATTCACATCGGTCCTATAACCTAATGCATCGAAGCCCGTTCTAAGCATCATTATACAAGCCGGACAGGAGGTGTATACCTTCTCGGCACCGGTCTCAATTAGCTCCTTGACCCTATCCAATGATACTTTTCTGGCCTGAAGCGGCTGCGTTAATTCCAGTCCTCCAACTCCGCTACATCCTGTGTTAACTCCAGGTCTGGGTGGCTCAAGGTAATCTAGGCCTTCTATTCTCGAAATTATGAATCTAATTTCATCAACTATGCCCAATGTCCTAGCTAAGTAGCAGGGATCATGGTAAGTTATCTTCTCCCTTCTCCCTAGCCTAAGCTTAATCCCCTGCTCAGCCATCCTTCTAGCAACTACCTCAACGAAGTGTGTTGTCTCCACATCCCAGTTCTCCAAGAACTCTGGATAATAAAGCCTAAAAGCAGTAGTTACTATCGGATCTAAAGTTATTATTCTCTTAACACCCAATTCCTCGAACTTCCTCTGAACCCATCTGGCATGCTCCCTAAACTCCTTAAGAAGACCGTAAGTATGGAGAGCTACACCAGACGGTGGTTCTTCCTCGAAAAGGTAACCCATTTTCACCCCTAGGTTCTTCAATACATAAACAGAATCGCGAAGAGCATTCTCATATCTCTCGTTACTTTTTCCCCATAGGGTCCTAGCTCCAATAGTGTATATCCCAAGCTTTCTCATGATAGGTCCTATTTTTGCCAGAGAATTTATATCCATCAGTCCTTCTAATCTCTTCATGAGTCTGAAGGCCCCTTCAGCGTACCCCATCACGGGATACATCTCGCCAGCATAAAATATTGTCCCCTTCACAGGTCCTTTATCTAACAATCCCTCAGCCCATCTAACCCTTAACTTAGATCCTATTCCCAGTACATCTCCTATCTCCCTAGTATTTTCCGAAGCGAATTTTACTATCTGGGGTATAACCGTTGAATTCACCTCCTAATTTTTCCTCCTTAAGCCAATCAATACTTAGATAATTCCTTATTACTTTTAGTTATTATTGAAAGCTGAATCATCGTTAGAATACTGTTGGCTGCTGTAGCAAGGAGCATTGATCAGGCCAAACTAAACTAAAACTAGGTAGACCCCTTTTTACCTAGATGTTAATTATGAAGGTGAATATAGGCCTCTTGGATCATTTAATCGATCTAAAAACTCTCCCCCATCTTCTTAGGAGAGAACAGCTTCAAGGGGAGAGCAATGATCTCGGTGATGTGCCGCAATAAAGGCCATAGGTCAATTTCCTTTCCTTTCTTATGCCGCTTAAGATAGGAGTTTCAACTTTCTATGATGAAAATATGCTACTTGATTGATCCCTACGGCTCCGATAGATCTTCCCTCTGTCGATCTTCTATAGATGATGAGAAACTCAGCTTCATAATTATCGGATCGTGGTATCTTCGCCTAAAGATCCTCGAGGTGCCATTGAATCCTTGATCATCGAGATCGCTTCGATAGATTTATATATTCTCTTATTGAAATGCTAAGAGGTGATCTCGCTGAGGAGGGATCGAGAAACTTGTTTTCTTCTTGCCTGAATTTGACCCTTTCTGTAGCTGCACGTTATTATCGGATATAAGGTTAAGATGCTCCAGAGAAGCGAGATCCCTTCATAACTTACTAGGAGGTGCTTTGATTGGTTCAAATACTTTTACCGGATGGGAGAGAATTAGAAGCTAAAATAGGAGATAGAATAATAGATGTAATACCGAAAGGTGCTGGTTTGGTTGCTAAGGTAAATGGTAGATTAGTTGATCTCACATCCTCAATAAGCGAAGAAGCAAACGATATCATAATACTAGACTTCAACTCTAAGGAGGGTAGGCAGGTATACTGGCATACATCCTCTCATATCTTAGCTCAAGCCGTTAAAAGGCTATTTCCAAGCGTCAAGTTGGGAATAGGGCCAGCTATAGAGGAGGGGTTCTTCTATGAGTTCGATACTTCAGGGAGAGCTTTTTCCCCTGAAGATCTAGGAAGGATAGAGGAAGAGATGAGGGAGATAGTTGAAGAGGACCTCCCCATAGTTAGGGAGGAGGTGAGGAGAGAGGAGGCCATATCGATCTTTGAGGAACGTGGAGAGCCATATAAGGTAGAACTCCTTAAGGAGATTGAGGAGGA
>JAVALV010000150.1:0-2802 GCA_032159055.1 Thermoproteota archaeon
TAGATAGAGCGGGAATAGCAGTCGCTGGCCTCATAGACGTGAGGAGAGGGGACGTAATCAAGATGCCAAACAACCCCATTGGGAGCTTCCCCCTCAGGAAGCCTCTGGAGGAAAGGTTGTCCGCTCCTGTATTAGTGCTGAATGACTGTGTGGCTGCAGCTTGGGGAGAGCATATCTCTAGGGATGTGGATAATCTCGTTTATTTAACTCTGAGCACCGGCATAGGTGCAGGAGCTGTGGTGAACGGGAACCTCCTCCTAGGAAAGGATGGAAATGCCCATGAAGTGGGTCACATAACCCTAGACTACAGGGGAAGGAGGTGCGGGTGTGGGGGAAGGGGGCACTGGGAAGCCCTAGCATCTGGCTCAGCAATTCCATCATTCTCTGGGGAACTGGCATCCGGATGGGAAGGGGAAAGAACTGAGGCCTGGAAAACTGCCCTAAAAGGAGAACTCGACCCACCTACCCTATTCTCCCTATGGAGGAATGGAGATGTATTTGCTGAAGAAATCGTCTCAGAGCTCGTGAAAATCAATGCAGCAGGCATATCATCCGTGGTAAATGTGTATGATCCAGAGGTGCTGGTATTAGGTGGGAGCATCGTCCTCAATAATAGGGACTTCGTGGAGCTGATCCTTCAGGAGATGAAGGAATACATCACCAACAGGATGCCCCTCGTGGATTATACAGGAAGCGGGGAAGATGCCGTACTGAAGGGCATAGCACTCTCGGTGTTAAGGAGACCCAGAACACTGAATACGATCCTTGAAAGGGGAGAAGGGACTTAAGCCTTCTCTGACCGACTGATTAGCTAGTGGATAGATAGAACAGAAGAGATAGAGATAGATTAGAAGCGCTTCTTAATCTCTCTTCAGTCCCCTTCTCGCTCGGGATTCAAATGCAACTTAGATGGCATGGCTTAATTTAATTAACAGCCTTCCTTCATGTAAGCAGAACTACAATGAAGTGCGAATACGATGTGCTCTCAGGAGGCCCCCTACCTAAAGAGGCGAAGGAGGTGCTCGAAGGGTACAGGGTGTATGAGACTGAGAACAGAAAAGACTTGTGGGACAAAGCTAGGAAATCAAGGGTTTTCATAAATTGGTACACTGAGGTGAACGGGAAGATGCTCGCAGATCATGGATGCTTGGAGCTTATCATAACTAGGAGCACGGGCTACGATCACATAGACATCAAGGCCGCTGACCATGCTGGAGTATGCGTTGCGAATCAACCAGAACTGATAAACGAGGCAGTAGCTGAATCTGTAGTAGCTGGTATATTGGCTGCGGCTCGAATGGTGTTGCCCGGCCATGAGTACGTGATCGGTGGTGAATGGTCCAGAAGGGGATGGCCCCATCATATGCGCGGAGTTCTAATCCGGGGTAGAAGTTTGGGCCTCCTAGGCGCTGGCTGGATATCATCCAGAGTGGCTCACATAATGAATAGCTTAGGGGCATCTCCCCTCCTCTATTATTCCAGATCTAGGAAACCTTGGCTCGAGGTATCTTTGGGAGCTAAGAAAGTTGGACTCAGAGAGCTATTCTCCAGCTCGGATATTCTGGTCAACACTTTACCCCTGTCCAAGGAAACCGAGGGTCTCATAACCTTCGATCTCCTTAACATGCTCCCTAAGAATTCCATATACGTGAATGTCGGAAGGGGAAGGACAGAAGCTAAAGGAGCCATCGCACAGCTAGCTGTTGAGAGGCCTGATATATACCTAGTGCTGGACGTGCATCGGGAGGAGCCTCTGCCTGAGGACGATGATCTCATAAGGCTGGCTAAGGAAAGGAAAAACATCCTGATAACTCCTCATATCGCTGGTCTCTCTCAAGAGTCTTTCTATGGAACTATTCTGCTGGCTGCCATGCAGGCTAGGGATTACTTAGAGAGGAGCTGCGTCTGGAACCCTGTAAATGGTCCATGCACTACATGCACGACTATAAGGCCTAGCCTCGATGAGGCTATAAGAATTGCCAGAATGCCCCTCAAGAACGTGAACTACCGATTGTAAAACCTTCTTTCCTTACTCTTATTTTCTCCTTCTCTTTCAATCCAATTAAATGAACGAGAGATGAGTATCGCTTAACGTCTTAGCGCTCTGGCCTACTAATCTTATCAAGCTCTCCCATGATCCTGAGATGATCCATTAGAAGTCTTGTTATGAGAAAATTTCTCCTTACATGTTCTCTACCATTGTTACCAAGGATCCTAGAGAGCCAAGGTCTCTTAATCAGGTGAATAACCTTAGATGCAGCGTCCTCCAGATCCCTTATCAGGAAACCAGTAACTCCATCGATGACTTGGAGCTTTATCCCGCCAGATGGCCTAGCCACTACTGGTACACCCTTCCACAGAGCCTCAGTGACCGTTAGGCCAAAACCTTCCCTCGTGGATAGCTGAAGAGCTACGTAATAAGATCTCTGTATGGCATTTACCTCTATATCAGGAAGATCTGTCAGTAGATGGACATCCGCTAAACCTTCAGCCTCCCTGCTCGTTAGCTCGTACCATTTACCGCTCTCCGGATCATCTGAAGCGGATGAACCAACCATAACTAGCTGAACGTCCTTCACTTTCTCCTTGACCATCCTATACACCCGAATCACACCTAATGGATCCTTCCAAGGGTCGTATCTAGATACTTGCCCAATAACGGGCCTGTCTGAATCTATATCATACCTCTCCAATACCTTCTCTATTTCAGAGGGTTCCAGCGCCTTGTTCTTCTCGGAGAGGGGATCTATAGTGGGGTGAACTATATAGGCCCTCCTCAGAGGGATGATGTAATCCTCGAGC
>JAVALV010000151.1:0-4593 GCA_032159055.1 Thermoproteota archaeon
AAGTTACAACGCCTACTAACCCGCTCATAACCGCTCTCTCAAGTACCTCATCTCTATCAGAATCAAAGGCATCATCCTCCAAGTGACAGTGAGAGTCGAACAGCTCCATTAAAGAACCTCCCTCTCCAGTCTCTCCTTCAATCTGCAGAAGGCACACACCCTTCCCGATGTCGGATAGCCGCATCTTTCGCATAAATTTATTTTCCTAGGTGGTGGCTCGGACATCTTAGCAAGCTTTCTTAGGGAGCTAACGAAATTTACTAGAGAGGAAGGCCACTGCCTTCTTATCTGATAGAGTAGGGGTTTTATTATTGCCTGCTTGTCCCTACCCTCATAGGGACATTTGGTAGAGCATGTACGTAGTCCCTTAACCCTGACATAATTTAAAGAATCGGCATCACTGACCCAAAAGAGAGGTTTTACCTTCCCAGCCATCTTGTAATTAGGAAGAGGGGGAGTTACAGAATCATATTGGTAGAAAAGGTAATTTAAAGAGTGGTTTATCAGATTGTTGAGGCCGAAGTAAGCCATATCATCTAGGTTATGTCCCGTGGCAACGTAATCGTATCCCCTCTCTATGGCATATCTGTTAAGAAGGTACCTGTTCACCACGCCACATACTAGGCAGGCAGCTCTTGGATCGTTAGGAACCTTGATACCCCATTCCCTCACATCTATTACGTAGCTTTCTAGCTTTAACTCATCAACTAGAGATTCAAAGACCTCTAAGCAGTCAGGAGCCATTCCAGTGTAAACAATAGCTGCTCCAAGCTTTAGCTTATATTCCTCAGCTAATAGACTAGAAGAGTGAAGAGCAGCCACGGAATCCTTTCCTCCTGAGACACCGAATAGTATAGAGCTTCCCCTCTTGACCTTCCTGAGGACGCGATCTACTCTCTTCAAGAAGTACCTCTCAAAGTGATCTTCGCATACCCAATAGCCCAGGTTCTCAACAAATATGGTACCCTCTCGCTGACAGTAATGACATTTCATCATCTAACATCAAACAAACTATTTATATAACCTCCTCTAATTTAAAGAAAGGAAGGTCAAGGGGCCGTGGCCCAGTCTGGCTCTCTCCCTGTGATTGGGGAGGAGGCCCTGGAAAGGCAGGGCGGCGGGCTCCAGTCATTGGAGCAATGAGGGGGAGACCCGTAGGGCGTGGGTTCAAATCCCACCGGCCCCACCACCTTCCGCTAGGGGGCGTGGTCCCAACGAACATTGCTGCTGTGAGATCACCGGACAAGAACGTGAGGGATGCTGTCAAATATGCATTGAATTCGCTAGGTCTCTTCTGGGAGGAGGTTGAGGAGCCCGATCCATTAAGGCACTCCGTTGCGATATTCCCTGAAGCAACGGAGTTTGTGCCGATCGTAATCCCCTCTATATTCATTGGAGAAACTGCCATTTCCTATTATGGTGGAGAGAAGAAGGAAGTAAAGAACTCCCCACCGGAGCCAGCTGGATTCTTCAACGTGAATAATGTGAAGATCCCCTATTTTGGAGTTAAGTACGAGCCCAATGGGGATAAAATCCTGAGGCAGGCCCCCATCTATGCCAAGGATAGTAACCTGCTTTTGGGCTACGATCTCTTCAGGAACATTAACTATTTCCTCAAAGGAGGGGAATCCTCATTAAATATCAGGAGAATAAAATCCAGTGATAAGAGGTTAGATCCGAAGGTTCTGGAGGAAATAAGAGGAACACCTCCCTCCATACCTATCGTAGATGTTCACACCAGATTTCTCCTCTCATCCATACTCCTCCTTCATAAGAGGGAAGGTTTCCCCCTAATCATGAAGAAAGTTCCTCCTTCAGGCTATAATGGAGCTTTATCAATATCTGTACCTGTATTCAGGACTGGAAGATCTAGATTTAGATTTAACCCATTTAGAAAGCCAGAATCCTGGATAGAGAGCCTCGCTAGGCATGCAGACCCTCTATCTTTCTTCGTGGGTAGGGGAGATGATTATACACCTTCCAAGGTGAGGGACCTGCTCCTCTCATTGGAAGAGAATGGACATGCAGTTGGCCTTCTCGCTTCCCTTAGAGCTTCTATAGACCATATGGTCATATCAGAGGAATATGAAGAGCTTACAAGTATTATAAAGAGGGGAAATGTAGGAATAAGGTTCAAGGGCATAATTTCAACCTTGGTAGATGCGTGGAAGTCAGCAGCATATGTTAGATCCAGCTATGTACTGGCTGGCGAGCTATCTAGGGGAATGGGCTTTTCATTAGGGATAAGCTATCCATTCAAGCCTAATGACTTAGTGTGGAATATACCTGTAGTGGCTAGGGTCGCAACGACAGATTCCGCAAGGAGAGTGGCGGATCTAGTAGCTAGATGGGAGTGTGTAGTGGATGCGGATGCCTTAAATGACTTATCTGCTATTTCTTTGATCAGGAGCGCTCAAGAGAGGGGTATATGGGTTACCACGCCTACCGAGATTATAGAGAGGTTTCGATCGGTATCAGAGGTTAAGGGCCTGTTCAGATATGATAGGAGATATTTAGAAGGCAAGATGACGTCCTATTCTGATGTGGAGGATCTACAACTCAGGATAATAAGCCCGGAGGGCAAGGATATGATCCTAAAAATAGATCTAGAAGGTAATAGGCCCAAAGAGATTAATGTCCCTGTATAGCCTCCTTTGAATATTTGTGGGCTAATATTAGGGGTAAAGGCTGTCTACCCTTCCCCCAAAACTTTAGTGCAATTTTCTTACTGCTCCTCACATCAGTCAGGTATCCTGGAGATACATAGCCCTTATTCACCAAGGTACCGACCTCTTCCTCACCCAAGAGGATGAGGTCGCCCTTGATCTCGCCAACGAGCTTAGACTTTGCTACTCCTATGGAGGGCCTGTTTAGGAGGAGTCCTAGGTGAGATGCTTCGCCGAATCTCCTTGGATGAGCAAGTCCGTGGCCATCCACAAAGACTACATCGAAATCACATGATCTAGAGGAGGGGTACATGCCCCTGAGCTCTCTGAACGCTAGGTAAGTCGGCACATATGGTACCTGTGGGATGAACCTCTCATGCCTCACCTCTAAGATCTCCAACTCGCTGCTCAAGCTCACGCAGGTACCCACCGCATAGCCTTTCCCGTAGCTCACATCTACACCAGCAGCCACTTCTACATCCTCAAGTGGAGTTAAACTCAATTTATCGGCGAAATAGAGCTGATCTCTAGCCATTATCTTGAAGATGGGCCATACATGAATTTCCGAATGAAAATTCTTGCTTAAAAGATCAGTTAGCCCTCCTTCTTCCCTTATCCTCTCGATAGCTCCCGGTAGGGGTCTGCCTTCCGATGAGACCACCCTCCACCAGGGAGTTTCAGGCATCTCACTAGCTATTTTCAGGCATTCGTTTCTTACTGCCAGCGAAGCCCTAACATCTCCCATCGCTTCAGCTATTATCTTGAAAGTAGTTACCTTACCAGCCGGTATGTCCCTCAAGGCCTCAGCTAGGATCTCTTGGAACTTTGATCGGGGCAACTCACCACCGTTTTAAATAAGGAGCATATCAATAAAGGGATGACCAAAGATCCCTTAGGCTCTTTCAAGTACAAGTTTGCTCACGAGGTCAATAGAGTCCTCTCTCAGCTCGGATCTTCCCTCGAATTCAATCCGCTCCAAGTAGCTAGATCGCCCAAGGACAAGAAAGCCTTTGGACTCCCTGTAGGGTTCAAGGCTGCAAAAGAGCTTAAAAAGAGACCAGAAGAGGCTGCTAAGCTAATAGCCGAATCTTTAAACCTTAATAAAATCCCTTATGCCTCTAAGCTCGTTGTAATGGGAGGGTATCTCAACATATCCATAGATAGGGATTCCCTATTCAAAGACGTCTTGGACCTAGCGGGGAAGGAGGAGCTAGGAAAGGGAGATAAGAAGGGCACCACAATAATGGTGGAGCACACGAGTGTTAATCCTGTTCATCCCTTACACGTTGGCAGTGGTAGAAATGCAATAATAGGGGACTCTTTTGCGAGAATCTTAGCCTATCTGGGCTGGAATGTTAGGAGGCACTACCTGGTGAACGACTGCAATTTGCAAGTCGCAATATTAGCTGCTGGAAGATCTAAGGTAAAAGATTTGAAGCCTAAAGGGAAGAAGGATCACTGGTATGGGCTCATATATGCTATGGCTAATGCCATCTTGGAAATATGGAAGATAAAGGAGGGAAAAACTGAAGCTGAAGAAGAGGAATCCCTAAGCGAGTGGGAGGAAACCATCAAGAGGGTTAGATCTCAAGATCCTCGAATTGCCGAAGGGATAAAGGAGATAACGGAAGACTACGTGATGGATCTCCTTAAGAGGTATCAAAGGGGAGATGAGGAAGCTAAGCTTCTGTTTAGGGAAGTATCAGAATCTGTACTTGACGGATTCACCGAGACCTTGGGGAGGATGGGTATAAAGTACGACCAGTTCGATTGGGAGAGCGAACTGATATGGAATAGCTGGGTATCAAAAGCCCTTGAGAAACTTAAGAAATCCGGTTACTTGGGAATGGACGGGAATGCCATATACGTAGATCTCGATAGGGCGATAAGGGATAGAGAGGATGTAAGGAGGGTATTTGGAATGACG
>JAVALV010000152.1:0-2943 GCA_032159055.1 Thermoproteota archaeon
CTTAAAGAAATTAACTGCCTTATCCTCCTGACTAGACACCATCATAACGATCCCAACGACATCATCTGTCTCTAATCCCATATCCTTCCAAGCAGATGAAAGCGCTGGAATCTCCCTCCTACAGTGAGGACACCATTCAGCTGCGAACATTAGCACGACCACCTTGCCCTTCAGTCTAGAGAGGGAGGCAGAACCCCCTCCATAGGTCGGTACCAGGAAATTTGGGGCCTTATTTCCTATCTTAGGGAGAGCTAAGGCTGCATTCAATGGAAAGAGGACGAATAAGAGTAAGAGAACCGTATATTTCCTGCTCATAACCTCGTAACCTCCATCCTGCTACCATCGAATACCGCCACTGTGGGAGGTATTCCATAATACCTGCAGGTGAATATAGATAAGAGTATATGATCCATGCCCTCTATGCCGGTCCTGCCCTTGAAGAGCCAAGCGAATCCTTCAGGATATGCCTCATGGGCCCTCACCAAACCTTCTAATTTATTTCTATGAAGAAATCTCTCTAAGGCCTTCCTACCATAATATCTAGTATCCCCTCCTCTGCTGACGTTATCATCGAACTCCTCAACCCTATCGGATGGATCGTTCCATAGGATCTGAAACGCTATCTTATTGCTGGGAATCATATCTTTCTTTGGAAGGCCCTCTATTTGCTTTAAATCATCGAGTCCCTCAGCAATGCCTCCATGCACCGCAAGCAATCTCCTTACTTTAGCAGCATATGGAAGGTTAGCGAATATCTCGTTATACCTTATGAATAGGAAGGGCCACTCGGAGCTAAATGTATGATATAGTAGGTCCATGAAACCATAGTTGATGTTTACGACAGGAGACTCGTGATTTCCCCTAAGGAGGATGACTTTGCCCTTGGATTGGAGGTACTTGGCCAGTAGGAAGTTCACGTTTTCAAGTTGCTGCTTCCCTCTATCGACGTAGTCTCCTAAGAATATGATCGTGTACTCTTCTGTTGGAAATTTCTCAAATACTTGCTTAGATGACTCAAAATCTCCATGGGTATCGCCAACAAATACTACCTTGCCATCTAGCTTGATCAGTTGAGGTTCTTTAGATAATCTCTCCTCTAGAGAATTAAGGAAGGCCATTGTCTCCTCAAAACTGAGGCTTTTGCCTTTTAGGGATTTCTCCATAACCTTTTCGAGGTCAACTTCAGGGGCCTTTCTTCCCCTCACGAGGGATATTATTTTATCCAACAGTTTCATGGGAGGGGCTCGACCTTCCCCACCGATAAGTGTTTTGATGCTTTTGTCGTTATCATGGTTCGAGGGTGAAGTGAATTCTCCTGTTATTTCTTCCTTTATTCTCCAGCGTTAGGAATATTATCTTTCCGACCTCCTTCGTGTTAGCAACATGCGGCCCTCCATCTGCCTGTATATCGACTCCTTCTATTTCGACTATCCTCAACCTATCTACGCTTGGGGGCAGGGCATTAGCTAGCTTCACTATGCCCGGGATCTTCATGGCTTCCTCTCTTGGGAGGTAATATATCTTTACAGGGAGTCCCTCTGATAATATTCGATTCGTCTCCTCTATGGCCTCCCTGACTAGTTCCTTATCTGGCTTCTCCAGATTAACATCTACCCTACTTCTCTCCGGAGAGATCTTATTTCCAGTAACTAGAACGCCGTATTTCTCATTCATTATGGATATAAGGGCATGAAGTGCCGTGTGCATCCTCATGACCCTGTATCTCCTATCCCATTCTATTATCCCCTTGACCTCATCTCCCTCCGTGAGGGAGTGACTTGGAACCTTATGCCAGACCGTGCTACCCTCTTTCCTAACATCAACTACCTTGTACTCCTCGTCACCTTTCCTAATAACTCCAGTATCACTAGGAAGTCCACCTCCTTGCGGATAAAAGGCTGTCCTATTGAGAGAAATCTCATCCTGTTTTACACCTGAGACTATGGCATCGAATTCCTTGAGGTAGCTGTCATCCATATAGAGGAGTTCGGTACCCATCCAACCACCAGTTTACAGTGATGCTGAGATAAACATAACCATGTTGGTTGCAGTTAAGTGCATAGGCTAAGAGCGAGAAAAGATATTTAAGGAGTCTTGAGAATAAAGGAGGATGAAAGTGCGGAGAAAGGGATTAATCATTCTCTTAATAGCTTTGTCCCTCAATATGCTTCCAGTAATGTCCCAAAGTCAATGGGATCTAGGGATAGATACAGTCAAGGTATTCCCCGTAAATGGGGAGGTCCAGCAGGGCGAGCCCCTATACCTATCTATATACATTAGAAACCATGAACGTAAGCTATTCTCCGGGGTAGTTGAGGTTAGGGTCTATGTAGATGAAAAATTGAAGTTAATGGAGCTGTGGGATATAGGTAACCTCTCTAAAGGTTCAATACCTATACCAGCAGGAGGTTATACTACCGTTACGACTAAGGTGGAGACATCAAACCTTACTGTGGGCATCCACGACCTCAAGGTCTCCATTAAAGCGAGAAATTACGAAGATCCTAGGCCTGAGGATAACTCCTACGCTCTGAAGTTCTCTATAATACCCTTCGTTAATGCGTTCATGGAGGTCGAAAGGGAAATGATTCAGGGAAAGGAGTATTATGTGAAGGTGCATGTGCCTAATCCTTCAGATGAGCCCCTGAACCTCAAGGTGAGACTCTTCATCAATGATACGGAAGTCGGCTCTAAAGGCGTGTATGTGCTTCCTAAGTCCATTTCCTTAGCGGAGTTCCCATATGCTCCAAAAATCGTTGGTTTAGAGGAGATAAAGGCTATTATAACGAAGGAAGGACAATCTTACAGCCAAGCATCGATATCCGTTGAGGTAAAGCCGTCATGCGATATGGAGATAGAGGAGCTTTCCATTCCAAGCAGAGCTTTCAGGGGAGAAACGGTGAGGGGAAAAATTAGGATATATAATAGGGGGCTCTCCCCATC
>JAVALV010000153.1:0-2671 GCA_032159055.1 Thermoproteota archaeon
CTCTTAGAGAGCATCTAACCAGCCTACAGGTAGAAGACATTTCCTCAGCAAAGGTATCGGCAATTGAGAAATCCCCGTATATCACCTCTCTCATTTATATCTGGATAGGCCTAATAGATTTTTAGCGACCTCAGCTCCCTCTATCGCATTTCTTCCCCATCCATCTGCACCTATCTTCTCTGAAAATTCCTTAGAAGTTGATAAACCACCGATAAGTACCTTTACCTTACTACGCAGCCCCTCCTCCTTAAGAGCATCTATAACGACTTTCATATAGTTCCTAGTAGTTGTGAGTAGAGAGCTCATGGCCAATATTTGGGCATTATTCTGTTTTACTGCCTCAATAAACTTTTCAGCATCCACATCAACCCCTAGGTCTATTACTCTAAATCCAGATGCACGTAGCATAGTTGCTACCAAGCTCTTGCCTATATCGTGCACGTCTCCCTTAACGGTTCCTATGACAACAATTCCCAGCTGAGACTTCGAGTCTATTTCCTCTATTCTCATTTCTTTCAAGGCTTTTTTGAAGATATCAGCAGCTACGAGCATTTCAGCTATAAAATACTCACCTTCTTCATATAGTTTACCTATCTCCTCCATAGCATCGCTCATTGGACCTAAGATCAAGCTCCATGGATCCTCTCCCTGAGATAGTAGGTTTCTTAGTACTTTAAGGAAAGAATCCTCGTCTAAATTTATCAGAGATTCCTTTAAGAGTTCCATATCTCGGTTCCTCTTCATTTTGTCAGCTCTCCCATCCTCTAATAGCATATACCCTTATCTTTCTCCTTTTAAGCATAATAGTCCTTCTCTGAATAATCCTCATATCAGCAAGCTTGGAAAGGGCTTTATATACTCCTTGGAGTGAGGCTTCATTGACCTTGCGCCAGATCTGATAAGCTGTCATCTCCCCTCCCTTTTCCATTATTGAGAGGATCTTTCTCTGGAGAGGAGTTAAGGATTTTCGATCAACCTCATGGGACCACCTCCTTAGACCTGAACCAGTAAGCACAGCCACTTTGTTCCCTCCTAGCCTCCTAGCCAGAGAGTACGACTTAGCCGCTACTGGCTTAACATATATACCCTTTCTCGCTAGTTGGACTAGAGATCTAAGTGCATCTGCTGTTTTCACCTCCACAAGTTTAGCTCCTTGAGATTCTAGCATCTCGATTAGCTTTGTAACGATGCCTCCATGATGAGCTAAGTACATTGATGGAGGAGATGCTATGCCCATTTCCTCAAGCTCTCTAAATCCCTTCATTAGACTATAAGCTAGTACTCCAGATTCCGCTGGTATTATAATACCATCTATGTCCGCTCTACTCTCTGCTATCTCGTAAGCTATTGTCTTAAATCCCTCTATCATGTAAGGGCTTTCATACACGACCCCTCCTCCTTTGCCATATGAGATCTCTACATCTAGGCCTGATAGATAGAGGAGTTCGGTTAATTCAACGTTCTCCGGATCTACATCTATACTAACTTTGATCCCGGCTTTAACGAGGTAAGTTGCCAGAGAAGATGTTATGTCTTGAGAAAATCCTAAACTAACCTCTTTAGGCATGTCTAAACAGCTTGTTAGAACCGAAGATCCCCTATCAACGTAGGAACCTGTAGGGTTCTTGGTTTCATCCTTCACCAAGATGCCATTTACTCTCTTGAGGGGAGTCAGCCCTTCCCCTAAGCTAATTTCTTTAAGAGCAGGAGGGAGTAAACTGCGATATCTCCATATGCTTGGCTCCTTCTCGTCCAAGGACCACTCTAGATGTTCAGGGATAAGCTCCATAAGGAAACCGCATCTGGGACATTTTACGGAATAGCTGGAGGAGATGTAACCGCATCTTATGCACCTAAAAGTGGGCAATTTTCACACCGATTCTATTTTTACTAATGCATCTGCGACTTTATCCCCTAATCTGACACCCCTTTCTAATGCCCTGCTAGTGGCTCCCTTAACTTCAGCATTTAATAGATCTTCGATGCTGCTAACCCCACTAGACATAACTGCTACTACTCCGACCTTCTCCGCTGCATCTAGATTAAGGAATCCACACATAGCGAATCCTTTCCTTCCATACACTAGAATTAGGGGAGGGGAGTCGGGTAGCCCTATTTCAATACCGATGAAAGATATCCCCTTTATATTAACCATTCTAACATTCATGGGATCCCCCGATTCTGCAATCCGTTTTATTATATTAAGTGAAACGCTCCTAGGAGTTCCTCCACCCGTTTTATAGTTTACTCATTGTTATTCGTGTATGCTCAATTCTATCTAATCGCCGTAGCTTCTTTGATGTCCTATAGAGTGCAGAATTAGGGAAAGTAAAGAGAAAAGGGGAAAATTTTGAATAAAGGGACCTCACTTCTTATATGGCAAGTGCTCCTTGCCAAACAAGAACCTGCCGAGTATTAACCTCATTATATGCTGCCCACCTTCAGCTCCTATGAAGTAGCTGAAGACTCCTCTAAAGGCCATTTCGAGGGGAGTATCCTTTGTATAGCCATAAGCCCCCGTTGATTTCATGAACTCTTTTATGGCATCTACAGATGTCTCAGGAGCCAGTAGTTTAGCCATCGCTGCCCATAATCCTACCTCCTTTAGAGTAGCATTCCCCTTATCGAACTGATCTACCATCCAAGCGGCTTTATATATGACAAGTCTAGT
>JAVALV010000154.1:0-4038 GCA_032159055.1 Thermoproteota archaeon
ATTTTACATTTAAAGGAATTGGTTAGAAGGGGTCTGCTTAATGTGGAGACAGAAGTAGATAAGAAGCGTTTTATATTGAGAAAATTCTATAGGACTTCTAACTTTGAATTTTGTCTTAATAGAGAGTTTTTTGAAAAGCTAGGATCTCACCTATAATCTAATAGAGGTTTTTATGTCATGTCAGCTTAAGATCATTCATGAATAGGTGATCTCATGCCGATGATCGAGGTAACTATAGTTCCTGTTGGAGTTGGAGCAAGCGTAAGCGATTATGTTGCTGAAGCTCTGAGGATTGTAGAGAAGAGCGGACTGAAATATAGGCTGACTCCAACCTCTACTATAATAGAAGGTAATCTAGATGATTTATTTAGGGTTGTAAGGGAAATGCATGAATCTCCCTTTCTAAAAGGAGCCCCTAGAGTTGTTACCGTAATAAAAATAGATGATAGAAGAGACAAGCCCATTACAATGGAATATAAGGTAAGAGTCGTAGAGGAGAAGATCAAGATGGGATCGAGGGGACCCTCCTCGACTCCGTGATCCTCTCCACTATCTTTATTCCCCTCCATGACAGCCATTCAGCAATAGATGAGAATAGGCTCTCATCCATCCCTATAATTTCAGGTGGTACGACTCCAGGGCCTGGAATGGCCCCTTCTGTTATGAGTTTTAATATGCCTGATGCCACGAAGGCAGTGGTTCTAGCCACCGCGCTGAAACCCGTGGATTCATCATACTTATCTACCATAACGTACTCTATCTCCACATTGTCAAGGCTGGACCTTCCTTTAGCAATTACCTTGAGGACCACCATGTCCTTGCTATCTCCTTTCAATCTCTCTCTAAACAGTTTGGCCGTTACATCAGCGGGGGCTACACTAGATCCGTTCAGGCTGAGAGGGCTTTTATCCAAGTATCCTAAGGTCTTGAGGAGTTCTATCTTCTCAGCATGACCAGGCCATCTAAGAGTCTTTTCCTCCATCAAATTCACTCCTTTAAGCGTCTTTAGCATAGTTCTGAGCCCATCCGTTAGGAAGGCCTCTAGCTCGCCAACCTCCAGTATTAACATCTTCTCAACTTCGCTGACAGCAGGTTTCTCCACTACTTTCCCATTATTGACGACCCTTGCTGGCCTAACATATTCCTCAATTAGATCTTCCGGGCTCCAAGTCACTAGGTAACCGAGAGGGGGAACTGGTGTCTCTGGAATACCTCCTACATATATCTTGAGCTCTCTCACTTCCTCTAATTGAGCATATGCCCTACCAGCCATCATGTTGCTCAGCCCGGGCGCGACTCCAGCATCTGGTACTATGGTAACTCCCGCATCATTTGCTTGTACATGGTACTGGGTAGGATCATCCGGTGAGTAGGAGACGTCCACCAGATCGACGCCTGCCCTTATTGCAGCGAGCCACGAATATCTTCCGAACTTTCCGGGAAGGGCATTTACAGCCACATCCACGTCTTTAATCACTCTATATATATCTTCATCATCTCTCAGATCCACGCGCTTCACTTCAGCCTTGCTGACTAACCCTGTTACCTCTTTGAGGCATTCATGACATCTATCTAGGATAACTAGATCTGATCCTGTAACCCTCTCATAGAGATCGAATGCCACTGCTTTACCAACAGGTCCGGCACCCAAAACTGCTGCTCTAATGGGAGGACACCCCCTCCTTAGTTGGAAGGTATTACTTAAAAATCAGATTGCATGAAATCATCTAATTCTTGAATGAAATTACATGCATTTGATAATAAAGAATGAAATACTCACGTCCGATACCGGAAGGCCCTCCCATTAGCTTGAATGTTACAGCTCATCGATCTCTTAAGTCAACTAAAAATAATGAGCAATATGAGTTTCAGGATCTATTTTATCCTTTTTAATTGTTTTATCTCACTTAATTCTTCGATGACCCCCCTTCCTCTATCCCATAGTACCTCTTAACCAACTCGTAGTAGTTCTCGACACTACCATACCTCTTGAGAAAGCTCTCAACCAGATCATAGCCGAATAGTTTCTTAAACTGCTCTCTCCCTTGCTCAGTCATTTCAAAGGGAGTCCAAGGTGGAAATTCTTCAAGTTCCACTTTAACTTCCTCTAGCTCTGGTATCGCAGCTTTAATGCTCTCCTCCACTTGCTGCACTATCATGGCCGAATAAGGACAACCAGGGGCAGTCATTACGACTTTCATGTAAACCTTAGAGTCCTTAACCTCTAACTTCCTTATAAGGCCCAGATCTACTACATTTATTGGGATCTCAGGATCTGTAACGAACCTGAGGGCATACAGGACTTTGGATTTTATCTCATCTGGATCCATCGCATACACCGACCACTAAATTCAAGTTGTGATGAATAAAAATAACTATTGTATTGTAGTAGATGTTATCATTTAGAACCACCTTTTTCACCTCGAGGAACTGCCGGGAAGAACTCAACGCTCTGGGTTCTGGTCTTCAGTGGTTGTGGGAATAAGTCCATGAGCTGGTATACTTCGGGTGGTACATCGGTGGAGACAGGTAGACCGAGCTCCTTAGCTGCCTCAACCGTTATTGGATAGTCATGTGTCCACCTTCCCTCTGTAAGCATCTCAGCGACTTTTTCTGCCTTTTCCCTCCCTAACTTGTCCTCCAAGAGCCAAGCTACTAGTTCCCTGACTTGTTTTATTGCTTTCTCAGCTACGTCAGCGAGTATAAGTGTTTGATCATCTACCTTATCGAGCCCTTTTTTATCGACAACTCTCACTAGGGAAGGAGCTGGATACTGACCTAATTGAGGATCTACCGGGCCTAGCACAGCGTTTTCATCCATTATTATCTCATCCGCTGCTAAAGCTATCAAGGTACCACCGCTCATTGCATAGTGGGGAACTATCACGGTTGTCTTAGCAGGATGCTTCTTAATAGCCCTAGCTATTTGAGTTGCTGCCAATACTAGCCCACCTGGGGTGTGTACTATCAGGTCTATAGGAGTATCAGGAGGGGTAGCCCTTATTGCCCTCAGCACGCTCTCCGAGTCATCTATATTTATGTACCTATAGAAGGGAATCCCAAAGAGTCCTATGGATTCTTCCCTATGGATTAAGGTGATGACGCTGCTTTTCCTTTTCCTAGCAATTAAGGCCATTACTTTCCTTCTAGCTGATTGAACGGACCAATGCTGGAACTGAGGCGCCATAAGTAAGTAAAAGATGAATAGCCACCATAGCAGAGATATAGGATCGAACCACATAAAGGAAGGTGGAGGGAACAACCCTTAAACTAACCGGTTTTGCCATTTATATGGGGGATGAATGCAAAGATGAGAATGAATTCTAGAAAAGATATTATAGAAGCTTCAGGGCCGAAGTATCCACCGGAGAGGAGAGAAGGCGCCTGTGGTATTGATGTAAATATGCTCTCTTCTTTTATGCCGCTTAGAGTAAACCCCCATATATGACCGATCGCTATATTCCATGTCAAATGGAAGGAGATCGTCGATAGAAGCCCCCAGAAATACCTCATAATGCCGAGGGCTAGGCCAGCTATGAATATACCTAGGAAGGCCATCGCGTTGTATCCTGGATTAAGGGCATGTATTAGAGAGAATAGAAGGGAAGATGATGATAGGGACACTAGAGTCAGCTTGTGCATAGGTCCCCTGTAGACCACTTCCTCCCATGTAGAGACGGAGATCTGGAATAATGTTATATTAAACAGGTCATCTAAGGAGATACCTCCAGAGAATCTCACATCTGATATTAGGAGGAAGGGAAGCGTCATTACAAAGGCAATAAGGGAAGCTTTTGCTATATCAGGCAAGCTCCCCAGCTTGACATGTATCCTCTCTAGCCTTACTATTATGAAGAGAGCTATTATCGAAGCTAGGGCTCTTAGATAAAATATAGGGATTATTGCAGCTATGAAAGTCATAACTAGCATGTAGCTTATGACTTTTGTATCATATTCTGGATCTAGCCCTCTCATTTGCCTTTCTCATGCTTCTTTCTCTTCGCTTTTTTAGCTTCATGCTCCTTCAGCGTCTTGAAG
>JAVALV010000155.1:0-5472 GCA_032159055.1 Thermoproteota archaeon
AAGGATCTAGGCATAAAGATCCTATTATATAGGGGCGATCCTCCACCAAAGGAGTTCTTATATGCCGCTAGGAAGGAAGGAATAACAATAGCTCCAGCTACAGACTATAGGATAGTATGGAAAGGTATTGAGCCACTTATCCCAACCGAGGATGCTCTAGATCTCTTATCTTCCATAGAAGAGAAAAAATCTGATAATGAAGGCATTGAGAGAAATATAATGAATATAATAAGAGATTACAGGGCTGCTCTTCTAAAGACAGAGTTGGGAGATCGAGAAAACGACTGACACCTATCAGTTTTATATAGCCATGAGCGCCATAGACATGGTGGTAAAATGCCTAGAGGTACTCATGGGGCTCTAAATAAGGCTGGTAAGGTTAGATCTCTTACTCCTAAGGTAGAACCTAGGCCTAGGAGAAGTCCTACCCCTAGGATAAGGATAAGAGGCATATATCGCAAGAGATTTGTCCTAGGTAGAAAACCTGGTCAGCACCCAATATGAGAGAGTTTTTTAGGAGCAGTTTTGTTCTCTTTAAGGGGATAACTTGTCTATATTCCTCTCCATTCAACCGTACGGCTTGCTTGTCTTAAATGATAAAGGTAAAGTGATCAAGCTTTACCCTTTCCCTAAAGATCCAGGCTCTATAGTCGAAATCGTGAGGGATAGGAATCTATTGGGCGATTACATCGATAAGATAATCACAGATGTAGGAGCCAGAGGGGACATCGTGGTTAATGATCAGGTGCTCAAAGACTTATTGGATGAGAAGGGAATAAAGGCCGTGATTTCACCGAACGAGAAACCATTTCTGAAGGTTAGGAAGGAGTTCCTCAAATACCTTTCTCGAGCTTGGAGTGACATCAATGAGAGGGAATACTACCTCATTCTCAATAAGATAGGCATCGAGATTACCAAGTGGAAAATCAAGGAAGAGCTAAGTTCATTAGATCAACAGATAATCAAGTCTATAGACTACATTGATCACGCTAACAAAGCCCTCAACGTGCTAGCTCCAGCTATAAGGGAATGGTATTCTATACACTTTCCAGAATTAAATGATCTGATCGAAGATCACCCAACTTTCATGAAGATATTATCACTTCAACCAGATAGGAGGAAAATTGATGAGGATATACTGAAAAAGGCGGGTATAAGTGGGAACACTGCTAAATCAGTAATAAGTGCTGCTAGGGAATCAATGGGCGCTGATCTTGATGCTAGTGACTTGAATACAGTTAAAAAAGTCGCCGATAATTGGATTTCCCTTTACGAGTCTAGAAAAATTGTTGAGTCATTTATAGAGAGCTTGATGAGGAGAGGAGCCCCAAATCTCTCGTCTGTAGTACATCCTCTTGTTGGAGCTAGGCTTATAGCCATTGCTGGTGGTCTTAAGAGGCTTGCTAGCTTGCCAGCCAGTTCCATTCAGATACTAGGAGCACATAAGGCGATATTCATGCACCTAGTTAAAGGAGCCAAACCGCCAAAGCATGGAGTTCTATTTCAGGCTAAGGAAGTCAGAACCTCTCCTAAGAAACTTAGAGGCAAAATAGCTCGGCTTCTTGCTACTAAGATAGCAATGGCTGCCAGAGTAGACGCTTTTGGTGGAGGAAGATATATAGGAGATAGGCTTAAGGAAGAAATAGATAAGAAGCTTAAGGAGTTGCTAAAAGGCGATAATCATGAAGGTTAAAATGGATCAGAAGTTTGAGGACATTTACTGGATCTTAGATGGCAAGAAGCAGTTAGCTACGAAAAATCTTGTCCCGGGACAGAGGGTATATGACGAAATCCTAAAACGCAGCAGGGGTGTAGAGTACAGGGTCTGGAACCCATATAGATCTAAGCTAGCTGCAGCCCTTTATAAAGGACTAAAGACCTTCCCTTTCAAGAAGGGATCTAGGATCTTATATCTTGGAATAGCTTCTGGAACTACTGCATCTCACATTAGCGATATAATAGGAAGTAGTGGTGTTATATTCGGTATAGAAATAGCCCAAAGGGTTCTGAGGGATTTGTTGCCCGTAGCTACTGCTAGGAAGAACATAGTCCCTATAATGGAGAGCGCGAGAAGACCTCAGAATTACTGCTGGATTGTCCCGGAGGTTGACATAGTATATGAGGATGTTGCCCAACCTGACCAAGCGGATATATTGAGGAGGAACTCGGACATATTCCTTAGAAAGGGGGGATATGCCTTTATAGCCGTGAAAGCCAGCAGCATCGATGTAACACTCCCACCTAAAAAGGTATATAGGCAGGTGGAAAGAGAGATAACCTCGACTGGTAGGTATAAGCTAATAGAGAACATCGATCTTTCTCCTTACGATCCGAAACATGCAATGATCGTATTTAAGAAGCTGTAAGCTCCCTGACTACATTCTCTAGCTCTTTCCTACTTGCATCGGTTTTGATACCTAACGGCTCTAGGTGCGTCCTACATGCAAAGTAACCGAGTTCCCTCAATTTTAAAATAACATCATCGATTTTAGGAACCCTTGTCCTCATTGCAGAGCATATATCATCTAGTAAGTAGTAGAGGGGAGGGCCTTCGGCCTCTCTAGTAAGAGCTGCCAAGAGATTTGATGTTTCATCGTTAATCGGTCTTATTTTCCTAATGAGGTCCATACTCGATGTACTGCTAACCCATATAGGTCCTACGATATTATTTCTCCTTACTGGAAGATCTTTTCCCCTAATCACATTGAAATCTCCATCGAGATATTCGATCCACCCCATGTTATTCTTTAGTAAATCGCTCGAGGCTGATGCTCCCTTTTCTAATTGAAAGAAAGTTCTTACATAATGCTCTCTCCCGTAAGAGAGGATGGGCTTCGCAGCTAGGTCAAATCTTGCAGCAGTTCTAACCACGAAATATATGAGAGCCCTAATTCCAAACTCCTTATGAAAGAAAAATTTATTCCCCCAAACACCATAGAATCTAAATAATTTATCAGGGTATAATCCAAAGAGGGGTGGTGTATCTGTAGCTGTAATCCCAATAACACCGCCTCTCTTAACAGCTCTAAGGAAAGAGTCTATATATGGAGCAGGAGATCCGAACGGATCTAGATCCACATATTCCGTCCTATATCCTTCCCAAGATATCTTCTCAGCCATTAGTCTCGCGTCAGAACAACTTACTTTTATATTACTCAGACCATTCAGTCTGGCGTTCATCTTAATTATATGAGCTGAGAGGCAGCTCGAATCATTGGCTAATACTTCTTGTGCATTACCTTCGGCCGCCAGCCTCAGTGCCCTTACACCAGAGGCTGCCATAAGATCAGCTGCTGTTTTTAGAGAGAGAGAAGCGAATAATGATACCGTCACGTCTCTATTAAGTTTCATTTTGGGGTTGTAAAAGACAGGTGCCTTAGTATAGGCTAGGCCAAGCTCTCTTAAGTAATCCAGATCCGTGGAGTAGAAAGAAACTTTACCCTCACTATATAATTTGAGAGGGATATTAAGCTTGGGCATCATCATGAGAGGAGAGGGGAAGTATATAATAAGAGGTAGGCCGGGCTCGGGAAAGTCTACGGCAATAAACATAATTAAGCAGCAATTAGAGAAGAAAGGAATTATAGTGGGAGGAATAAAAACCCCAGAATTTAGAGAGGGGAGAATGAGAAGAGGGTTTTTCGTAGAGAACATCTTAACAGGCGAGCGGGTCTTATTTGCATCCACTAATTTCAAAGAGGGACCAAGAGTATCTAAATACTCTGTTAAGGTGAAAGAGTTTGAGAAGGTGGCGATACCAGCCCTAAGCAGGGCCATGGAAAAGTGTGATGTCGTAATAGTAGATGAAATAGGGAAAATGGAATTATTTTCCAAGCCTTTTACTGATATAATTAGGCAGATATGGCTATCTGACATTGTAGCCATTGGAACAGCGCCGGTTTCTAGAATTCCCTTTGTAGAGGAGATATGCAATAGATCCAAGGTATATTGGATAGATAAAGGAAAAGCAGGTTATGTAGCTGCTTCAATAATGGAAGAGGTCTTCAGTCTTCTGGATAATTTATGAGATCCTTCTCCTCTTTCCTCTCAACTAAATAGAGCTTCTTACCTATATATTCCTTAGCTTTATCCAAAGGAACCAAAATCTTCACTAAGGCATATGGCTCGTACACAGGTCCTATTATATCATTTACCACACCTACTAAGGTAAGATCTTCGGACACAACCTTGTAGTTCTTGATATCATATTCCAGTGGGGGTTTAAGCCTAACCAGAAAATTCCTCGATCGAGTAGTCTTTATAACTTCTCCCAGTTGCTTCATTCTCTTATACTCCCAAGGATTTTTCCTATCTTCTTGAGAAGTTCCTCCTTGCTTCCTTCGTAGTATACTTTTACCCTGCCTTCCATTTTATACCATCTGGAAGGTCGATGCTTATCTTCTTCTACTTTGAAATCGATTGAGAGATATCTTAAAGCCCTAGTTATGTCCTGCAAATTAGGCCTCCTAACAGATAGATCCTTGGGTACCCTCCTTCCCTTAGCCCTACTGAGCCTAGAATCGAAGTAAGAAGGATAGATAACCTTAGGTCTTTTAGGAGGCAACATCCTCCCTCAGAAGAACTCCGTTCAATATGCCGTGCTGTCCAGGCCTGGAAGTTATTCTCACAGTGCCTAACTCTGTTTTAACGAGAGCGCCCTTGGTTAAGATCTTCCTTCTAGTGAATATTTTACTAGCTTTATTCTCAATTACATCTAAAATCTTTACTTTCTTTGTCTCTCCATTCCCTAAAGCTACATTAACTTCATAGGCCGATATTAGCCTAAGTTTCCTTCCTCCCCCCATGACCCTTATTGGCCTTATCTTTCTCTCTCCAACGATTGTAAAGGCTGGAGATCTACCAATTTCCCTTCTCCTCTTTCCTCTGCTCTTTCTTATCTTTCCTCCAGTGGGCTTTCTACCACCAGGCATTACTGGACCGTGATAGTAGTATGGCATATACTATTTCACCGATGTAGCAGAGAGCCTCTCATTAAAAATATTGGCCAGGATGGCGAAAGTAACTGAGCCGGATATCATAACTAAATCAAGCTGGCTCATACCTATCTCCACTCTAGTTATCAGTATTGGCCATATTATAGCATAAGAAAAGATGTCTCTATTTTCCAGGAACAATCTGAAGCTATAGCCTGATAAGATCCCTAATACCAAAGATATTAGGAACATCCCAAGTAAACCAGAGCTCACGACTAATTCTACAAAAATAGTTGGCGTTATACCATATTCCTTCCCATAGATACCCCTACCTATGGACTGAGAAGGGTGCAGAGGTATTGAAAATAGCCAAAATGGATCTAAGGATGGTAGTGGTGAGAGGAACCACTTAAGAACTTCCTTAGAGTAGTAATAGGTAGTACTAAGTCTGAAAATTGGCCTTTCTAGTATAGGAACATTAAGGTTATTTCTGGTAATACCTACTAACATAAATAACAAGATCAAAGCTATTAAAAAT